>CAZPXI010000043.1:0-7610 GCA_964590715.1 uncultured Desulfobulbus sp. | reverse complement strand
GTGGTGGCTACAATGCATCTGTCATCGGCCCGGCAGCCACCAAAAGCATTACAGGAAAGTATTCTTAATCAAGCCGGGCTCCGGGGTATTGCCTTCAAGTCGCGTAAAAAAACAACATTTTTGCCAAAACCGGTTCTTCTACAGCAACAGTTTTCCACAGGCAGTCAGAGGTATACGCTGAGCTGGGACAGCCGCAGTTTTTTCCAGGTCAATCCGGAACAAAACAGGCAACTGGTGCAACTGGTCATGGAACACGCCGGGGCCGTCAGCGGCAAAACCATCCTCGATCTGTTCTGCGGCATGGGTAATTTTTCCGTCCCCCTGGCCCTTGCCGGGGCCGAAGTCACCGGAATCGAACTCAACAAATCCGCCATCAATGCCGCCCGAACAAATGCCGCCACTGCCGCAATAAAAAACAGCAGCTTCATAACCGCTGATGTCGGCCGCCACCTGCAACAGCTGGTCAATAAAAAAGTCCGATTCGACATCGTTGTGCTGGATCCACCCCGCCAGGGTCTTGGCCGGTCAACACAACTGCTGCCGCAGCTGCAACCTGAGCGAATACTCTACATTTCCTGCGATCCGGCAACGCTTTCCCGAGACCTGCAGACACTGATCAGGCAGGGGTACCGACTCAAATCCGTCACTCCGGTCGACATGTTTCCTCAGACCCACCATATTGAATGCCTGGCGGTTCTGGAAAAAAATTGACATCAGTCATTGATCGCACTACTTATATGGGGTTCAGGTGTCTGGTTCCAGGTTTCAATTTTCAAGGCACCTTAAGGGCCCTGGAACCTGAAACCTGAAACCTGTAAAAAAAGAGGTTAAAACAATGACGACCGAGACCGCTAGTCGCTTCTCGGCAAACGGCCTGCCGGTATTGATAGGCAGCGTACCGTTGACCGATCACGGCCAGGCGTTAGAGTGGATATTCGACACGACCCCGGAGATTCCTCTCTGGCCGCAGCTGCCCCATAATCCATATGAGCAGATGATGCCCCAGTTTGCCGAGGGCCTGCCCTGCATCATCGAAGAAAACCTGACCGACCCGGAAGGACGGATACTCTTTGACATTACCCGGCCCGGTTTTGAAGAGGAGATGCTCTCCTTTTACGAGGATTATCTGGCCGTGGTCGAAGATCCCTCACGGCTGCCCGGTTCCCGCTTTCAGCTCAGCAGGGAACGAGCAGCCGGACTCTATCTCTTCACCGACGCCCTGAGCGGCCGTGACAATCTTGTCGCCGTCAAGGGCCAGGTGACCGGCCCTTTTACCATGTTGACCGGGATCAAGGATCGAGAGGGCAGAGCCGGCTATTTTGACGACACCATCCGCGATATGGTCATCAAGGGCATCAGCATGCAGGCGGCCTGGCAGACCGGACAGCTTGCCGAGGCCTCGAACAAACCGGCCCTGCTGTTTATTGATGAACCCGCCCTGGCCGGGTTGGGTTCTTCCGCCTTTATCGGCGTGACTGCCGATGAAATCAAAGAGATGATCAACGAGGTTGCCGAGGCCGTTCATCAGGCCGGTGGTCTTGCCGGTATCCATGTCTGTGCCAATACCGACTGGTCCATTCTGCTCACCAGCGGTATCGATATCCTCAGTTTTGATGCCCATGGTTTTTTCGACAAGATGGCGGCCCTCAAAGACGAAGTTTCAGCCTTTCTTGATCGGGGCGGCATCATTGCCTGGGGCGGCATTCCCACCTCCAGGGCCGAGGAGATCAACGGCGAATCCACGCAGTCCCTGACCGAACTGTTTGCCCGACAGATGGAGACCTTTGTCACCTCGGAGCGGAACATGGCGGCCCTGCTCCGGCAAAGCCTGATTACACCCAGCTGCGGTACGGGTTCTCTGACTCCGGAACTTGCCGGACGGGTTCTCGCCCTGACCCGATCGACCTCAGATGCCCTGCGCGCTCAATACCTGTAACATCCGTCAGGCTAAACAATTTTCTACAGCACACAGGTAACCAGTACCTGGAAATAAAAGCCTTGAACTCAAAACTCAAAACTCAGAACTCAGAATGAATACGCAAAGCAATATACTCAAAGCACGCCGGGAAAAGGCCCAGACTCTGGCCGATGCTGGTGTCAACCTGTTCAGCAATGACTTTAAACTGCCCATTCCCGTCAAGGAAATCCTGCCACGGGGCGAGGCTCTAGCACCGGAATCCCACGAAAAGGATGGTGGTTCCTATCGGGTTGCCGGCCGCATCATGTCCATGCGCAAATTCGGCAAGGCCGCATTCTTTCATCTCCAGGATGAAACCGGACGCATTCAGGTCTATGTCCGCCGGGATCTGCTTGGCGAAGAGCCGTTCAAACTGTTTAAAAAATGGGACGTGGGCGATATCATCGGAGCCGAAGGCAAACTTTTTAAAACCAAGACCGGAGAACTTTCGATTGAAGCCATATCGCTGCAGATGATCACCAAGTCGCTGCGGCCGCTGCCGGAAAAATTTCACGGCCTCACCGATGTGGAAACCCGCTACCGCCAGCGCTACGTCGACCTGATCGTTAATCCCGAAGTTCGGGATACCTTCCGAAAGCGGGTGGAGATCATTCGCCTGATCCGCGAATTCTTCAGCAACCGTGGCTTTCTGGAGGTGGAGACCCCGATGATGCAGCCGGTTCCCGGCGGCGCCACCGCCAAACCGTTTAAGACCCATCACAATGCCCTTGGCATGGATCTGTTCCTGCGGATTGCGCCGGAGCTCTACCTGAAGAGGCTGCTGGTGGGTGGATTTGAGCGCGTGTTCGAGATTAACCGAAACTTTCGTAATGAAGGGTTGTCCACCCGCCATAATCCGGAATTCACCATGCTGGAATTCTACCAGGCCTATGCCACCTATCATGACCTGATGGATCTGACCGAAGAACTGATCTCCTGGGTTGCCTCCGAGGTAACCGGCTCCATGGAAATCACCTACCAGGGAACTACGGTCAACCTGGCTCCGCCCTGGCAGCGCTACACCATGGATGAGGCCCTTATCGAAGTAGCGGGTATTGATCCTGATCTGCTGACCGATGACGACAAAATCATGGCCCTGGTCAAAGAAAAAGGAATCGAGCTGCAGCCGGAGGCGGGACCGGGCAAGGCCAAGACCGAGCTCTTTGAGCTGCTGGTCGAAGAAAAGCTGATCAACCCCACCTTTATCACCTCCTACCCGACCGAGGTTTCGCCGCTGGCCAGGAGAAATGAAGAGGATCCCACCGTGACCGACAGGTTTGAACTCTTTGTCACCGGGCGGGAAATAGCCAATGCCTTTTCCGAGCTCAACGATCCCATGGATCAGTATGAACGCTTTGCCAAACAGATTAATGAACGCGGTGATGATGAAGAGATCCACCCGGAACTCGACCACGACTATGTCCGGGCCCTGGAATACGGCATGCCCGCCGCTGCCGGAGAAGGAATCGGTATTGACCGGCTGGTCATGCTGCTCACCGATGCCCCGTCCATCCGCGACGTTATTCTCTTCCCCCACCTGAAACCGGAAACCGTTGAACCCGCCCGCAAGAAAAAGAGCAAAAAGAAACAAAAAAATAACAAGCAGGAGGAGTCATGAAAAAAGTTCTGCTTGGTATAGGTATCGTACTCATTCTTTCCGGAACAGCAGCAGCAAAAGAGGTCAACGAGGGCATGTGTGCATCCTATATCAAGATGTACTGCTCCCGCTGTCACAGTACAAAGAGAATCTGCAAGGGTCTTGAAAAGAAAAACGAAGAACAATGGCGACAGACGATCACCACCATGGCCGAATACGGCGGCCTTGACCAGGACACTCAGGATACGGCTCATGCCTGCCTGTCAGGCATGAAACCCGGAGATACCATTGTCTGCAAGAAAAAATAAAGGCCTTGTCGGACGAAAAACGAAAACCGTCCGGCCCCATACCAGCTCTCCGCTCTCTACCCGCATCCCGGACCGCAGAAAACGATTATGAATTTCGAATGGTTTGTCAGCCTCAGATATCTGCGGGCAAAACGGAAACAGAAATTCATCTCCCTGATCTCGGTCATTTCGGTACTTGGGGTTGCGGTCGGGGTTCTGGCGCTCATTGTCGTCCTGTCCGTGTATACCGGCTTTACAGAAGGGCTACGCGACCAGATTATCGGCGTTAATGCTCACGCCCTGGTCCAACGTCTCGGGGGCATCATTTCCAGGCCCGATGCAGTAATCAAGAAAATCCGCACGGTTCCGGGCGTTGAGGCGGCCACGCCCTACATTTACGGCCAGGCCCTGATCAGCTCGGGGCGAAACTCCACCGGCGTTGTTCTGCGCGGCATTGATCCGAAATCCGCCGGCAAGGTCATCACTATTGACCGGGAGATGAAAACGGGCAGCCTGCAGGATCTGGAGAATGAAAACGGCCTGCCGCCGATCATTCTCGGGATCGAGCTGGCCCGTCAGCTGCGGGTGGGAACGGGCAGTAAAATCCGGCTCATCTCCCCCAACGGCCCGTTATCTCCCCTGGGCGTTTTACCCAAGGTCCGAACCTGTCGGGTGGTCGGGCTCTTTGAAACCGGAATGTTTGAATACGACTCGACCATGGGCTTTATCAACCTGAAAACCGCCCGCACCCTTGCCGGTCTTGGCCGCGGCGTTCATGGAATCGAAGTCCGGGTTGACGATGTCGAACGGGCGGACAAAATCGCAGGGGCCATACAGGAGCTGCTCGGTCCGGGGTTTTCAGTCCGTGACTGGATGCAGATCAACCAGAATCTGTTTGCGGCTCTGAAGCTTGAGAAGGTCGGCATCTTTATCGCCCTGGATCTCATTATTCTGGTGGCTGCCCTGAACATCATCAGCGCCCTGGTCATGGTGGTGATGGAGAAAAAACGTGATATCGCCATTCTCAAATCCATGGGTGCTGCAACTGGTTCCATCATGCGTATCTTTTTCTACCAGGGAATGATCATCGGTATCAGCGGAACCCTGCTCGGTGTCCTGGGCGGCCTTGGCCTCTGTGCACTGCTCAAGAATTATCCAATCATAGAGCTGCCGCGCAACGTCTACCCCATGTCCACCATGCCGATCAAGGTCGTACCGATGGATGTCTCCATCATTGCTGTTTCAGCCTTTCTGATCACCCTTGGTGCGACCCTGTATCCATCCTGGAAGGCCTCGAGAATCAAACCGGCCGAGGCCCTGAGCTATGAATGATATCCTGCTTAAGGCAAAAGGATTACGCAAGAGCTACGGCAGCGGCGCAAGCCTGATCGAGGTGCTGCACGGGGTCGACCTTGAGGCCAGGCGTGGTGAAATGACGGCCATCGTCGGGGCATCGGGTTCCGGCAAGACCACGCTGCTGCAGATCCTGGGCACCCTGGACAGCCCGGACAGCGGAACCTTGAGCTTTGATGACCGGTCGCTGATCGATTTAGGCGAATCAGCCCTGAGCAGACACCGCAATACCTGTATCGGTTTTATCTTCCAGTTTCATCATCTGCTGCCGGAATTTTCCGCCCTGGAAAACGTGATGATGCCGGGCCTGATCGGCCGACAACCGCACAAACAGCTGGTTCAACAGGCCCGACACCTACTTGAGCAGGTCGGTCTTGAACATCGGCTCCATCACCGACCCGGTGAACTCTCCGGCGGTGAACAGCAGCGGGTGGCTCTTGCCCGGGCCCTGGTCCTGCAGCCTGCCCTGCTGCTTGCCGATGAACCCACCGGTAACCTTGACACCGATAGCGGCAACAAAGTCTTCTCCCTGCTGCATGAACTCTGTCGATCGTTGAACCTCTGCGTCATCATGGTCACCCATAATCTGAAACTGGCCGCCGCTCTGGACAGAAAATGCACATTGACCGACGGTAAAATATCCTAAATCAATTGCAGGACAATACTTTTGAGCAAGGCGGCCAAGCGCTTGTTTTAAACGATTGACAGATTACTGGTAACGTTATAATTTTACGGCATTATCGGTATTCAATACAGAGGGAGCACCGGGATCGACATTCTCTCTGTTGCCAAGCGCCTTACCCTTGCCGAATTTAAAAAACCATGCCATGATTTCGTTTGAGTACCTCCCCTGCCCGGCTTTGCTTTTGCAAAAGGATCTCACCATCCTCAAGGCTAACGAGGCGGCCTGCAACCTTCTGGGCATAACCTGTCCAACAGACGACTCGGTTTCCCTGTCAACACTCTGCGCCCCGGATGAACTCGAAACGCTGCGGGAAAACCTGTCTTTGCTGAAAAGCGGTGCGCGGAAAAACAGCACCCTCACCTTGAGCCCTCCCGGCCGCGACGTTGTCTCGGCCCGGATTGCTCTGAGTCTTCTACCGGATCAAAACATACTGCTCTTGCTGACGGCATACGGACAGGAGCAGGACTCGATTGCGGACCACAACAAGCTCCGCATTCTGGAAAAACAATATCAGCACAATCCAGCCGGTATCCTGCTGGTCAATGACAGGATGGAGATGCTCTCCTATAACCGGCAGTTCCTGAAGATGTGGAATATCCCCCCCCATGTCCGGCAGAACCGGAATGATAACGAAAGCCTGCAGGCGGTGCTGTCCCAGGTCAAAAAACCCGACTCCTTTCTCAGCAAAGTCCGGGAGCTGTACCAAACCCCTGATCAAAGCAGTACCGATGAGGTTGAATTAAAAGACGGCCGAACCTTTTACCGCCACTCGTACCCCATATTCACGGACAAGACCTACCTGGGAAGAGTCTGGTACTTTCTTGACATCACGCCCCTGAAGGCGGCCCAGCGTAAGATTATCCGCCAGCAGAAATTCCAGCGGGCGGTTCTGGAAAATATTCAGGACGGAATCGTTGCCTGTAATGCCGACGGGGTGCTCACTATTTTCAATCGGGCCGGCCGCGAGATCCATGGCTGCGATCCTGCCCATATTCCCTTCGAGGAATGGGCCGGGTATTATCAACTCTATCATACTGATGGAGTTACCCCCTTAGAAACCGATGAAATTCCGCTGGTCAGAGCCTTTAAAGGCGAAAAAGTGCTGAATCAGGAAATGCTTGTCCTCTCCGGCAGCGGTAAAAAAAGGGAACTGCGGGCCAGCGGTCAGGCCATGTACGATAACGAGGGCAACAAGCTCGGGGCGGTAATCAGTCTCCATGACATCACGGATTTGAAGCAGGCAAAAGAAAAATTACAGTATCTGGCCTACCATGATGCCTTGACCGACCTGCCCAACCGGAGAATGTTCCATGACCTGCTCGAACAGAATATCCGTCGGGCCAGACGAAACCGGGAAAAAACAGCGGTCCTCTTTCTTGACCTGGACAACTTCAAAAGGATCAACGACCGCCACGGCCATGAAGCCGGTGATCGGCTGCTCATCGACCTTGCCACCATCCTGCGCGTCCATCTGCGCGACTCCGACATCCTCTGCCGCTGGGGTGGAGATGAATTTCTCATCGCCCTGCCGGAAATATCTTCCACTGGAATGGCCCGCAAGGTGGCAAAAAAAATCTGCCGGGTGGTGCAGACAGAGCTTACGGAGAGCTGTAACGGTTGCGGAATAAGCACCAGTATCGGTGTTGCCCTGTATCCGGATCACGGCCTGAGCCCGGACATGCTTATCCGCAAAGCGGACATGGCCATGTACATGGCCAAACAGCAGGGAAA
>CAZPXI010000042.1:0-14020 GCA_964590715.1 uncultured Desulfobulbus sp. | reverse complement strand
TTGTCGGTCTGTGGTCTTTTGCCAGTCTGGCCGGCGCCATGGTTATGACCGGCGGTCCCTTTTCTCTGGCCAAAGCCTGGTTTGGAGCTGTTGCCGGCATGTAGAAAAACAAAAAACAAAAAAATAAAAGAGCCCGATTGCCTGTTGGCAATCGGGCTCTTTTTGTTCCACCTTCAGGTACTCCGCTTATACCGCCTTCGGATAGGGAAAATCCGGTTCATTCAGCAGCTTGAACAGCCGCTGTTTCTTGCCGGTTTTATTATAGTGATAGCTGACCAGCTCTTCGATCACCGCCACCACCTGATCTTCATCTGCATTTCGCAGAATTCGGCGACCCACTTTAGGCAATGCACCAAGTTTACCACCGACATACACCACCAGCCCTGCCGGAGTACCGACGATACCGATATCCGTGGTCAGGGGGGCCGAACAGGCAGCTGTACAGCCACTGATCGAAATCTTTATTTTAGGCTTGATCTGGTCATAGCCGTTAAAGTGGTTGCTGATCTTTTCTGCCAGGGCAAAGGTATCGAATTTACCAAGTTTGCAATGCGGCCTGCTCACGCATACCTTGGCTAGAGGAAACTTCACCGTCCCCTTGAACCGGGCACCCTTTTGTTTCAGCTCCTCCATAATTGCGTCCCGGTCACTCTCCCTGACCTCAAGCAACCTGATATTCTGTGAAGTGCTCAGATACACGGTCAGGTCATACTTGCGCACAACCTCAGCGACAGCCTGAAAAAAATCAGGTTCAACCAATCCTGCAGTACGAAGAATGGTCAGCGATATTGTTTTTTCTTTTTCCATAGTCTCTCTCTTAAACCTGAATCCGTGACACAAAATATTGTCTTATGGACGCAATTCATTGTAGTTAAAGATGATAATAAAACTGCAACTTGCCGAACACAATTCGCTCTGACGCGCCCTTCGGATGAACGCTCACGGATTCAGGTTAAATAATCTCCTCCCGGCAGAGGATACACTTTCTTTAAAAGCACTATAAACCAGCATGGCTGGACCGAATTGTTCAGATCACAGTCACAAACACTCACAAAAAAAAACGGCCCGAACTCTTCCGAGGCGGAATCCGTTTCCTTCTGTAAGTTGAGAGCATTATATTGTCAAGATAATTGGTAACTATTCAGAAGCACCCCATCTTCGCCCACTTCGGCCTTCTCGAATAGCATAAGTATGCTTCAAAGGCCGAATTGAACAAATATGTGGCACTTCTGAACAGTTACAGGCCGATATTTGCGGTAATATATTGCGTGACCTGAACAGTTACGATAATTGTATGTTAACGCAGGCGATCCTCACGCCATATTCTTCTTCATTTCCAGTGGTTGCGGGCACTTCCTCCGCCTCATCCATTTTCATTTTCAACCGGGCGTTTCCGTATCCCAATCCTGACGCACCTTCTCCAAATCGTTCTTCCAGGCATCCGCATCGCCGTAATCAAAAAACTTTGCCGTCCGATGGTGGGGATCGGGTGTACGCCGTGCATGTTTTATAGGGCACCAGAACTGTTCGGTACGGCCAATGACTTCCCGCGAGTACTCAATCAGACCGTTGCCGTACCCGCAGTATATACAGTTTATCTTTTCAATCAGGTTCAGATAGGGCAGATAATGACGGTCTATATACAGGTACTCGTTGCGGCATACCCTGGGCACACCATAAATACGAAAACAGACATGCTGATACAGGGTAACCGCCAGATCCAAAAACACCAGGGGCACGAGCATGCCGTATATAATCGGGGCGGACAGGATAAAGGCAAGCGGTGCACTGTAGAGATAACGCCAGAGCCCTGTACGCTGCTGGCGGTGCCAACGCCGGACATTTTGCTTAAAAATGACCCGGCCGCGATGCAGTTGATAGCTGAACTGCTGCCGTTTTTCATCCAGTGCCTTGTCAACTTCCTGCTCAAACTCATGCTGTACCGCCTTTAGCCGCTCCAGTATTTCGTCAAGCCTTTCCCTGCTGGTCATACGTGCTCCCTGGTGTTGTATTCCGATACATGACGGGCGTTGCCCGAGTTAAGCGATTCAGTCCTGAAACCAGATTGGTAACTAGAAACTCTGGTCCAGATCACAGTTGAATATATCTTTTTTCAAGATGGGGATAAGCGTACAAATGCTCACGATGATCGCCTGCAGGACACCCCGTTGCACTGCACGTAAAGAAGCTCAAGCCATGCTGGTCAGCACAGGGAACGCTCACGGGTTCAGGTGCATGATAATCATGAAAGCAACCGGGTCATCTTGAGCTGCCGGCAGGCCTTTTGGATGAATGCAAAGTTCAGGAATTCCAGAGGCGAGGGGGCCGGAAAATTAACACCAACCCCATGCTGGCAATTTCTACTTGACCGTATAGCCCCGTCCTTCAAGACAGGCACCATACGCACGGTTGTACTGTTCCATAAGCTGCTGTTGTTGTTGGGTCTGCTGCTGCACGGACTCGGCCGCCCTACGGTCCCTACGCTGACGGACACCGCCTATAACCGCCCCGGCAACAGCACCAGCTCCGGCTCCTTTACCAAACTCCCCGCCAAGAGATCCACCCAGGCCACCGATTGCCGCACCGGCTACAGCACCTTTCAAGACCTTGCGCTCCTGGGGCTGAGCTGCCGGTTGGGGCGTGCTGAGCCGGGCCGGATCCACACCGCTCTGCCGAACAGCCCACTCCCGACATTGTTGCTGATCCTGGGTCTGGTGTTCAGGAGACTGTCCTTTAGCGGGATACGCCACAGGCTCGGCAATGACCGAGAATGCAAAACAGCAGACAGCAAGAATTGTACATCCGGAAACAATAGCTGATTTTTTTATTCTCTCTCTCTTAACCATGTCTATCCTCTCTCGTTTTTTAAACATTTATTCCCGCACACTCGACCATGTACGCAACATCCTTTCTCAACTTTCCTTCTTCCACCCCGGCTCACCAGGGATTATCTTATACTGCCGGATACATGCTGTAAAGATCATAGTGCTGCCGAATTCCCTTTAAAAAAATCTTCAGGGAGGTACCATTGAAAAAAATCCGTTGGCTGGAACTCTTCCTGCGACAGCCCTCCGCACCAAAGCTAATATTTTTCATTATTTCAACTAGTTATGTCACATAAAAAAATCTACTACCCATCTCCTTCCCAGTGCAAGGCACTTTTAAACCCAGGAACCATGAAACCATAAAAAATCATTCTTCACTTTTCCTTTCTTGCTATTGTAAATCTTATGATATACTGGAACCCAGAAAGAATTCTATATATTAACAATAACTATCATAAATGTACCGTAAGGGCCTCCTGCCACCCGGAAGTTTTCCGGATGTTTTTCAGGCCTTAAAACAATATGATCCCCTTAGAAAGACAAAAACCTATTCAGACTGCCGGACTTCGGGCACATGCCCTCAACTTTGCCCGGCCCTGATTCAAACTCGCTACAGAGAGAGACGATGAACCTTCAATTCACCCGAAATATCAGCGTTCGCTGGCGCCTGCTGTTTTTTATTTCCTTTTTACTTCTGCTTCTCTTTGCCTCCGGGGCAGGCGGACTTCTGGGCATGCGAAGTACAAAGCAGTCCCTGTCCAGGGTATATGAAAATCATGTCAAGCCCATGGAAGAACTGCGACAGATCAACGAGCTATTCAAATTCGACATCACAGGTACAGTGGAAAGGCTCCTGTATGAACAGATAACGGACAAGGAAGCGCTAATCCGTGTCACAAAAGCCGGTGCTCTCTTTGAGAAAAAATTATCGGCTATCCAGGCAGGCAGCAAAGCGGATACCGGTGACAATACCGACTGGTTCACCTCGTCCCGGCCCATGTTCATAAAGGCCAAGACACTCATCAAAGATATTATTGCCGCCCTGCAAGAACAGGATATCGATAAGATTGACGGCCTGTTTGCCGAGCAGCTTGAACCGTTTGAGCAGGAATTCGAAACCAAAGTGAACGCCCTGATCCTGGATCGGGTGACAACCGTCCGGGAACAATATCTCCAGGCGGAACGTCGATATTCTCTTTCCATACGCGCGTTTATGGCCACCATTGTCGCCGGACTCTGCATTGGCCTGCTGGCTGGATTCTTTTTAATGCGTTCCATAGAAGAACCCCTGACCAGCCTCACCAGTGCCTTACATATTATTATGAAAGGCGACCTCACCTATAAACTGGACAATAAAAGTCAGGATGAATTCGGCGTCCTTATAGACGGCTTCAACGAAATGGCGGGGTACCTGGCCGAGCTGGTCAGCCGAATCCAGCATGCCGGCATCCAGGTGACCAGCTCCATAACCGAGCTTGCCGCCACCAGTAAACAACAGGAAGCAACCGCTAACGAACATGCGGCAACGGCCAGCGGAATTGCGGCCTCCACCACCGAGATTGCCGCTACCTCGGCAAGCCTGATGACCACGATGAAGAGCGTCAACAGTCTGACGAAGAATGCAGCTTACGCGGCAGAAAACGGCCATGCCGGACTCAGCCATATCGATAAAACCATGGTGAAAATGCAGGACGCCACCGGTGCCATTGTCGATAAGCTTTCCATTCTCAGCGAAAGAGCAACTGATATCGCAAGTGTCGTCAAGACCATCAACAAAGTAGCCGACCAGACCAATCTGCTGTCCCTGAACGCCGCCATTGAAGCGGAAAAAGCCGGAGAATACGGTACGGGATTTGCAGTTGTCGCCACTGAAATCCGCCGACTTGCCGACCAGACAGCAGTTGCCACCTACGATATAGAACAAATGGTTCAAGGAGTGCAATCCGCTGTTTCCTCCGCCGTGATGGCCATTGATAAATTTGCCGAAGATGTACGGGTAAGCGTCTCCGACATCCAGGATGGCGGAGAACGGATTGAAGGCGTCATCGAACACGTACAGGTTCTCAGACCGCAGATTGCAAGCATCAGTGAAGGCATCAAGGCCCAGTCCCTGGGGGCAAAACAGATCAGCGAATCTACAAGCCAGCTCAATGAAGCGGCTCAACACTCAGCTGAATCAATCAGCCAGATGAGTATAACCATTGAACAGCTGCAACAGGCCGCATTGGGACTGCAGGAGGCGGTTTCACGGTTCAAGGTCACTTGAACGGGAAAAGACTATGCTTCTTCTCCTCTTTGAAACCGGCAGCGTCCGATTTGCTTTGGACTCCAACGAAGTTGTCGAGATAATTCCGCTTATCAAGTTAAAGAAAATACCGTCGTCGCCGGGGTACATTTCAGGGATTATCAACTATCACAGCGAAGCTGTTCCAATCCTGGACCTCTGTGCTCTCACTGAGGACGTTCCCTGTCGGGAGGTGTACTCCACCCGCATTATTCTGGTTCATTACCCACTGGCTGATGGAAAGGAAAAACTGGTAGGCCTGATCGCTGAAAAAGTTACGGACGTGGTCAGAAGCGATCAGGCTAATAAACAGAGTTCCGGAGTCTTTATCGACGAGGCATTGAACACCCATAGTATTCAACCAGGCAGTGAAGAGATGGTACAATGGTTCGACATTGCACAGATGATTCCCCGTGAAACCATGCAGAACCTCTTCCACCTTTGAGACCCCATGGACAACCCGAACATCAAACCGAACACAACCGGCATGGCCGATGCACACCTCAGCCCAAAACCGGACAAGGCGGGACAATGCTCTCCGGGGGATGTACATCCACTCCGGCTGCTCTCCGGTAAGGAGTACCGGTGATCATATTCCAATGAATTCAGCCAGACAGAAAATCGTCAATCTCCTTGAGCAGGTCACAGGCCTGAATGTTGAAACAATCAGCGATTCCACTTTCAGGCAGGCCATTCAACATCGCATGGACACCCTCCGACTTGAGGATATTGAGACATACGTTCAACGGGTTGCCGGCTGCGCCGATGAACTGGGCCGCCTGACCGAAGAAATCGTTGTCCCGGAAACCTGGTTTTTCCGTCATAAAAGATCCTTCGACATCCTTATCGACCAGATATTTCAGGCGCAACAACACAGCCGACATTTTCTGTTCAGGATTCTGAGCCTGCCCTGCTCGACAGGCGAGGAACCCTATTCCATCATTATGGCCCTGCTGCAGGCCGGAGTTAATCCGGACCACGTGTACATCAAGGCCGTGGATATCAGTGAACGGGCCCTTGCCATTGCCCGGCGCGGAGTCTATGGCAGGAACTCCTTTCGTTCAAAAGAGCTTTCCTTCCGCGACACTTTTTTCAACCAGGTGGACCAAGAATTCGTTATTAATGAATCCATCCGCTCAAAAGTGCATTTTTCCCAGGGCAATATCACCGATTCCTCCTTTACTGAGAGCCTGGGACGATTTGATATTATTTTCTGTCGCAACATTCTGATCTATTTCGGCTCAAAAACGCAGAAAAAAGTGATTGATGATTTCTATAACCTGCTCGTCCGGGGAGGAACGCTGTTCACCGGGCATGCCGAGGCAAACCTGTTCCTCAACAGCCGATTCCTTCGTTCCCCCCACGCAGAATCTTTTGCCTTTCATAAGAGGATGCAGGACATTGCCGTTGAAACATACGACAAACCCGCCGAAAATGTCCTTGAAACACCACTGCCGATGGGGGAAAGACCGCCAGCAAGGCCTCGTCCGGAATCAAAAAAAACAATGCCCAGTGTCGTGTCCCCCCCCCCCTCACCATCAACAAAGAAAGGTGAAGACTCATTTGAGACGGTCTTGCTCATGGCCGACGCAGGAAAGCTGGAAAAGGCGGCAAATGCCTGCGACAAACACCTGCAGGAGTCCGGACCTTCGAGCCGCTGGTACTACCTGCTGGGCGTTATTCGTGACAGCCTGGGCCAATCGGAAGAGGCGGTCGGCCTCCTTCGCAAGGCCCTGTATCTTGATCCGCAACATGAGGAAAGCCTGTTCCTGTTGTCCCTGCTGGCTGAGCAGACAGGAGAGCATGCCAAGGCAGTGAACTACAGAAGACGAGCCCGCAACGTACGGCAAAGAGAGGAATAACGGTGTCAAAACAACCTGCCAAACAAGAAGAGCTGATCAGGGACTGCTGGAACAGAATCGGTGTCTGGGGCAACACCAGAGAACACTGCCCGGAACTGGTCACTATCGGCCATTGCCGGAACTGTCATATCTACTCCTACGCCGGCCATCGGCTACTGGAGAGACCCATTGACAAGAGCGATCGGGAAGAATGGACCGCGACCTTTGCCAGCCCGCCGGAAAAAAAAGCCGCAACTATCTATTCCGCGTTCATTTTTCGGACCGGAGGGGAATGGCTGGGCCTGCCGGCCAGGCTCATCCAGGAAGTCGTTGATATGGGAAAAATCCACAGCCTGCCCCACAGGGATAATGCTGTTGTGCGAGGGCTGGTCAATATCCGGGGAAAACTGGAGATATGTTTTTCAATAGGGGCGGTACTCGGCATCGACCGCTTTGAAAAACCAGAAATAGAGAAAAGATACATTTCCCCCGAACGGCTGGTGGTTGTGGCCCGAAAGGATCAACGCCTTGTTTTTCCGGTCAGCGAGGTCTTTGGAACCTTTCGCTATTCAGAGGGGATGCTGCAGCAGCTGCCGATTACCGTCTCCGGGTCAAAGGCGGCCTTCAGTAAAGGTATCCTCTGCGTCAATGATTTCGAGGTCGGCTTTCTCAATGACAGAATTCTCTTTGAAACCATGATGAGGCATTTATGAGCACCATCAACCAAGACATGAGTGAGATGTCCATGATGGAGCTTTTTCGCATGGAAGCGGAAAGCCATTGTTCCACTCTTGTTGATGAGCTGCTGGTGCTGGAGAACAATCCTGCCGACCCGGACGCGCTGGCCGCACTGATGCGGGCGGCACACTCCATCAAAGGTGCGGCCCGGATCGTCAACTTCGACACCCTCGTAGAACTGACCCATGCAATGGAAGATGTCTTCAGTATGGCTCAGGATGGAAACATCGGGCTCAGCTCATCCGATATCGACATGCTCCTTGCCGGAGTAGACCTGCTTGGCGACATTGCCGGTGTTCCTGATGAGCAGCTGGCCGACCGCATTGCCCAACAGCATCAGAAAATTGATCAACTGGTCAACTATTGCCGCAAACTGGCCACCCCCACAGCAGACGATACCCTCCCGGAGCAATCATCAGCCACCCAAGAGGAAGAACAGCCGGTGCAGACAGCCGGCAGCAAATCGGTGCAAGGGCTCTCCGACGCCTTAAGTGAGCTCTCCATGCTGGATCTGTTCCGGCAGGAGCTCGAAGACCACAGCCGCTCTCTTTCCGACAACCTTCTGTCCCTTGAAAACGATTCCACTTCTCCGGAAACACTGGCGTCACTGATGCGGGCCGCCCATTCCATCAAGGGGGCTGCCCGCATTATGGATTTTGAACCGGTGGTCATGCTCGCCCACGCGATGGAAGACCTGTTTGTGGGGGGGCAGGAGGGCATAATCCACATTGACCGTCAACATGTGGACGACCTGCTCAAAGGCGTGGACCTGTTTGCCGACATAATCCGCCAAACAGACAACGAACTGGAAGAGTGGTTTAACCGCCATGGTGAAACCATCGACGGTCTGGTTGAACGGTACACGGAAACGGCATCTGGAAAAAATACTGAAAGTTCACCGATTCCCGCGCCGGACCAGCCGGAAAACGCTGCCGAGACAGAGGATCCGGCCCCGGTAAAACCAAGACCGGAGCCTGTTGTTGATACAGAGGTGCCGGAACAATCTCTTCGGGTATCGGCCGAGGGCTTGAACCGCCTCATGGGCCTGGCCGGTGAAGTGCAGGTGGAATCACACTGGCTGCCCTCTTTTATCCTCAAACTGCTTCGGCTGAAACATGACCAGGACAAGGTATACCGGCTGTTAAGCCAGCAGGTCGATTCGTTGCACTTCAGAACAACGGTAACAGGACAACGTCATGACGGTTTCAAAAAAGTGCTGCAGGAGATGGATAACTGCCGCAAACTCGTTAACGACTTCCTGGTCGAAAGCGAAGATCATGCCCGACGTTCCACGGAAATTTCCTATCACCTCCACCAGGAGGTGATCGCCAACAGGATGCGCCCCTTTTCCGACTGGCTGCACGGGTTTCCCCGGATGGTACGGGATGTTTCCCGGGAACTGGGCAAAGAGATCGGACTTGAAATTATTGGAGCGGACACCCTGGTCGACCGGGATATCCTGGACAAAATCGAATCTCCGCTCAATCACATGATCAGAAATGCAATCGACCATGGTATAGAATCTCCCGAAGAACGAAAGCAGGCAGGCAAACCGGAAAAGGCAACTATCCGGCTTGAAGCAAGACACAGCGCCGGCATGCTCAACATCGTGGTCAGTGATGACGGTCAGGGCATTGACCTTGAAAAACTGCGACGCAGGGTTATCGATAAAAAAATGATTGCTGAAGATATGGCCTGGGCACTGAGCGAAACAGAGCTGCTCGACTTCCTGTTCCTGCCGAACTTCAGTACCCGCGATGAGGTCAGCACGATCTCCGGGCGCGGGGTCGGCCTGGATGTAGTGCACAGGGCTATCCATGAAGTTCGAGGCATCATTCGAATAAGTACAACACCCGATAAGGGATCCAGCTTTGAAATGCAGCTTCCCCTTACCCTTTCAGTAACCCGTTCGCTGCTGGTCAGCATCAGTAAAGAGGACTATGCCTTTCCTCTGGTTGCCATTGATCATGTCCTCAAGCTGCGACAGGAAAAGGTCAAGGAGGTCGAAGGCCGCCAGTATATCACCTTCAACAACGAACGGATAGGTCTGGTTTCAGCACACCAGGTTCTTGAAAAAAATGAGGCGTCGGAGAAGAATAAAGCGACCCTGCCGGTTCTTGTTATCAGTGACCGGCACAACCGATACGGCCTTATTGTGGACGCCTTTATCGGTATTCGCGACCTGGTTGTTCACCCCCTTGACAAACGTCTGCAAAAGGTCCAGGATATTAATGCCGCCGCTATCCTGGAAGACGGCACTCCGGTTTTGATTGTCGACGCAGAGGACATGGTTCGCTCCATTGACCACCTTATTTCCGGGAACCGGCTGCAACGTATCGGGCGGGAAGACCTGATGGTCGGTTGCCGCATAAAACGCGTTCTCGTGGTTGACGACTCCATTACCGTGCGCGAGGTGGAACGAAAAATGATCTCCAGCAGGGGATACCAAGTCGAGGTGGCTGTTGACGGTCAGGACGGCTGGAACAGTATCCGCAACGAACCGTTTGATCTGGTTATCACAGATGTGGATATGCCGCGCATGGACGGCATAGAACTGGTTACGCTCATCCGCAATGATTCACGCTTTAAAATGCTGCCGATAATTATTGTTTCCTACAAGGACCGGGAAGAGGATCGCAACCGGGGACTTGAAGCCGGCGCGGACTATTACCTGACCAAGGGCAGCTTTCAGGATAAAACCCTGGTTAAGGCGGTGGAGGATCTTATTGGTGGTCCGGAACAGGACTAAGCCCTGTACTTCGGCCCTGCACTACAGCATGGTCGATATCCGTAACGGAAAACGACCATATAATGACGTAACACCATGTAAGCAGATGATGAATAAATCGAATTTTTCACTTTGCTTATTTTTCACCTGGAAGCCGCCCTGGAGGGCGCTCGTGGATTCAAGAATGTGATAGAATCTAATCTCGAAATGAAAGGTATAGTATATTGAGGAACGCGTGAGGATAGGAATTGTAAATGATATGCCCATGGCAGTGGAAGCGTTGCGCAGGACTTTGATTGTATCAGGTGAGCACCAGATCGTCTGGGCCGCTGAAAACGGTGCAATTGCGGTTTCCCATGCAGCAAAAGACACCCCCGACTTGATTCTGATGGATCTGATCATGCCGGTGATGGACGGGGTGGAGGCCACAAGAAAAATCATGCAGTCCACCCCCTGCAATATTCTGCTGGTCACGGCAAGTGTGTCCAGCAACAGCGGCAAGGTCTTCGAGGCCATGGGAGCCGGAGCCCTTGACGTAGTGGCTACACCTGTAACCGGCACGGGTAATCAGGGAAGTGCACCTGAACTGCTCAGAAAGATAGATAGAATTGCCAAAATCAGCCGGATCACTCCCCGGTTAAAACCAGGCCCGGCGGCCACGCCTGCAAAGAACACCGGGTCGACAAAAAATGAACAAAAAACGCTTGTTGCCATCGGCTGCTCCACCGGCGGCCCCCAGGCATTACTTCAGATTCTCAGCCGTTTCCCCGCCGACTTATCCGTCTCCGTAGTCGTGGTACAACATATGGACAAAAAATTTACCGACGGCCTTGCCAACTGGCTGAACACTCAGGTACTCTTCAACGTGAAAGTTCTAGAAGAAGGAGAGCGGCCACAGGTAGGGACCGTACTGATCCCCTCCACCGACGACCATGTTATAATGAATAAGGATACATCACTGACCTATACACCGGAGCCCCGGGATAATTATTATCATCCATCCGTGGATGTATTTTTCAAGAGCCTTGCACTACATTGGGGCGGAAGCTGCCTGGGGGTACTGTTAACGGGCATGGGAAAAGACGGGGCCGAGGGGATGACCGCTCTGAAACAAAACGGCCACTACCCCATAGCGCAGGACCGGAAGAGCTCCGTGGTCTTCGGCATGCCGAAGGCTGCGATTGATGCAGATGCTATTTATGAAGTGCTGCCGGTCAATGAAATGGGAACAAGAATAGTTGAATTAATACGCCATAAGCGGAGATGGGGTCATCATGATTGACGAGTTCCCTGAAATCGATCTTGAATTCGAAGATGTTCAGGAATACAAGATAACGATTCTGCTGGTTGATGATCAACCGATGATCGCTGAAGTTATACGGCGGGCCCTGGCGCTTGAGGATCTCGATTTCCACTACTGCCAAAATCCGACGGAAGCCCTGAAAATTGCAGACAAACTGAGGCCAACCCTCATTCTGCAGGATCTGGTTATGCCGGAAATCGACGGCCTGACCATGGTCAAATTCTATAGAAGCAATCCGTCTACGGCTCTGGTTCCGATCATTGTGCTTTCCACCAAGGAAGAGCCGGAAATAAAGAGTAAGGCCTTTGAACTCGGCGCCAACGATTATCTGGTCAAATTACCCGACAAAATCGAGCTTATCGCCCGCATCCGCTACCACTCCCAAGCGTACATCAACCAGAGGCAGCGAGACGAGGCCTTCAAGGCCTTAAGAAAGAGTCAACAACGGCTGGCCCAGGCCAACAAGATTCTGCAAAGGCTCTCCTCCCTGGACGGCCTGACCGGGATTCCGAACCGAAGACGGTTCGACCAGCTGTTAAAAAAGGAATGGCTACGAGCCATACGCCACAGCTCTTCCATCTCCATAATTATGCTGGATATCGATTTTTTTAAACTTTTTAACGACACCTACGGTCACCAGGGAGGTGATGACTGCCTGAAACAAGTCGCCGAGACCTTGGAGAAGTCTATACATAGGGAGACCGACATGGTCGCCCGCTACGGTGGTGAGGAATTTGTCGCCATCCTGCCGGAGACAGGCGTGCAGGGAGCACTTGAGGTGGCAAAGAATATGTGCTCTAAAGTTGAAGATCTGCACATTCCCCATGAGAGTTCTAAGGTTACCGACCACCTGACAATCAGTGTCGGCGTAGCCACCGCTGTTCCTGAACGAAGTTCCCAGCCGGAGACATTAATTGCTGCAGCCGATCAGGCCCTGTATGAGGCAAAAAACAATGGTCGCAATCAGGTGAAAAGTGCGGGGTTCCACTGTCAGTAAGATACGAATAAACCAGCATGGCTGGACCAAATTTTACAGGTCACAGCCACAACGAACCATGAAAATAGACCGAAAGGTTCCATCTTCGAGGGCTATTTTCGGATAAATCGACGGGACTGCAGGTCATCCAATTCCAACTTATGGGTGCCTTGAAAAATTAGGATTTTCGTTCAGTGGTGTTGCCTGACAACATGACGGGATCAGGTAGACGAAGACTCCGAGTCGTCCAGCTGGCGAAAATACAATTTTTCAAGATAGACTTACAACTATACCGGTGTGCAGGCATCATGTTCAAACATAGAATACTCAACCTCATAACCATAATCTCAGTCCTCATCGTGCTGGCATTACCGGTGTATTCCAAATACATTCTATTTCCCTCATATAACACATTCCTGATCAACCAGGCGGAAAGCATACTAAGGGATATTGCCCGCAACATGATGGAACATAACGACCTCAAGCAGCCTATATCTCGCACCAGCCCGTTACCGGAAGAGTTCATAAACGATGTTGAGCACGTAAGAAAGACAACCGGGTTATGGAAAGTCAAAATCTTCACTCCTGAGGGGCAGATTGCCTACTCAACCAATCCTGCCGATGTCGGCAACCGGACATCAAAAGATTTTTCCCCGGAAACGCCCTGCTCCGTGGACGAATTATTAAAAAAAGCAGATGCGCTGATGTACAAACATAAATATAAACGAAAAAAACAACTACAGCTGTAACGGCAGGACGGCTGCCGTTCAATTGACGGGGTCTCACTCTTCCACACCACCCCCTTTTGTTCTCACTCAACCGGCACCCATACAGCTTGTGCCTCCTCCAAAGGGCTTTTGCCTAAACTTCACCGTGCAACAACTCTTTGCAATTTTTTTCCCAAATTTCTTATAATTTAATTACAATTCATATTGCTAAAGAATAGCTTTCCTATATATTAACAAGGAATACGACATCGTGTCCCCACCATAACCGCCGAACTTCCACCACAGGCCTCACCATGGAGCACGAAACATCCCCCCCCGTAGGTATCAAACGACGCAGGTTTATACAGATTGTCGCGGTGGCAGGAGTAGCTGCCGCCGGCTGGAGGCTTGGCCTGCTAGGCAGCGGCAAACCGATGCAGATGGCCCGCCGGAGTCAACCGATCATGGGAACGGTTTTAAACCTGACCGTGTACGGCCCGGATCGGGGCAGCTGCGAAGAGGTGATCGACACGACCATCGACAGAATGCTGGTGCTCGAGTCAATTCTCAGCAGACACAGCACAACCAGTGAGGTGGCCCGACTCAACAGCAACGGCA
>CAZPXI010000041.1:11507-14131 GCA_964590715.1 uncultured Desulfobulbus sp. | reverse complement strand
GCCTTTAACCGTGTTCTGCAACGGGCGGTCAACCATGTCCAGAGCTGCGGCAAAAAACAGGTGGATACCGGCGACGTCCTGGTTTCCATCTTTACGGAGACCGAATCCCATGCCGTTTATTTTCTTGGTACGGAAGGAATCGGTCGGCTGGAAGTAGTTGAATACATCTCACACAATATTCCGGAAACACTGCAAAAGGAACCGCTGCGGCAGGTACAGCCCAGACAGAAACAGAAAAAACAAAAAGTAAAAGCCGATCCCTTGGCCGAATTTACGGTCAACTTTTCCATACGTGCCGCCGAGGGCGGTATCGACCCGCTTATCGGCCGTGATCTCGAACTGCAACGGATGATGCAGGTTCTCTGCCGCCGCAAAAAGAACAACCCTCTGCTGGTCGGCGAACCCGGCGTTGGTAAAACGGCCATGGCCGAAGGGCTTGCCCTGCGTATCTTTGATGATCTGGCAACCAGGCAGATGGACAAACCTGATCCGAAAAAACTGGTTCCCGACCTGCTCAGCGGTACTGAAATCTATATGCTGGACATGGGAACCCTGGTGGCAGGTACTAAATACAGGGGGGATTTTGAAAAGCGGCTCAAGGATGTAATAGGCGGTATCGAGGCCAAAGACAATGCCATCCTCTTTATTGATGAGATGCACACCATTGTCGGGGCCGGGGCGACCAGCGGCGGCTCCATGGATGCCTCCAACCTGCTCAAGCCGGCTCTGCAGGCTGGCACCATTCGCTGTATAGGGTCAACCACTTATGAAGAATATAAAAACCATATTGAAAAGGATCGGGCCCTGTCCAGGCGTTTTCAAAAAATCGATATAGAAGAGCCCTCCATTACTGATGCCTGCGGTATTCTCCGCGGCCTGCAGTCCAGATATGAAGAACATCATAAGGTCAAGTATTCCAAACCGGCAATCCGGGCGACCGTTGAACTGGCTGATCGATACCTTTATGACCGCTTTCTGCCGGATAAAGCCATTGACGTCATGGATGAGGTGGGCGCATCGTTCAGACTTGCAAACAAAACCGGCCGTACTGTAAGTGTGCGTGATATTGAGAGGATCGTCTCGAAGATGGCCAGGGTTCCCGTAAGCACAAAGGACGGGAATGATATTCAAGAGCTGCACGATCTGGACACTGCACTCAAATCGTTTATTTTCGGCCAGGACCATGCCATCGATGGTCTGGTCAAGGCGGTCAAACGATCCAGGGCCGGTCTCGGCAACCCCACTTCACCCACAGGTTCCTTTCTGTTTGCCGGCCCCACGGGCGTCGGCAAGACCGAGGTAGCCAGGCAACTGGCTGCCGCCATGAAGATCAACTTTGAACGCTTTGACATGAGTGAATACATGGAGAAGCATGCCGTTGCCCGCCTGATCGGTGCACCTCCGGGCTACATCGGTTTTGAACAGGGTGGACTGCTTACTGATGCCATTCGTAAACACCCCTACAGCGTGCTGCTGCTTGATGAAATTGAAAAGGCGCATCCCGATGTTTTTTCCATTCTGCTCCAGGTAATGGATCACTCAACCCTGACCGACAATGCCGGCAGACGGGCTGATTTCAGAAATGTAATCCTGATCATGACCACCAATGCAGGCGCACGGGAAATGAGTGAACGGACCATAGGATTTCTTGGTGATTCTGCGGGTAAGGAACAAAAAGCATTAAAAAACCTTTTTTCACCGGAATTCAGAAACCGACTGGATTCAACAATTACCTTCAGTACCCTTGAACCTGATACGGTTGAAAAAGTCGTCGACAAGATGATCAGGGAACTGCAGAGCCAGCTCTCGGAAAAAAAGGTAACAATCAGCCTGACCCCGGCCGCCAGACGCTACCTGGCCCGACACGGCTATGAGCCTGCCTACGGTGCCCGCCCTCTGCGGCGGATGATCATGAAAGAGATCGGTGACGTCCTCACCGAAGAGATCCTTTTCGGCAGATTGATTAAAGGTGGCGCAGTCCGAATCGGGCGGAAGAATAAGACAATGACCTTTCGATTCCCCGACGAGTAATTCCCTGCTAAAACCGTTGATCCACGGGGACTTTTCATCGTTCCCGTGGAACGTCTCCTTTCTTCCCCACCTTTTCACCTCCCCTGTGGTACAATTTTTTTTACTTTTTCATTAGATCGTGTTGACAACCGCCTTTAAATGAGGTACAAATTTTTTTATATGAGTTTTCCTGGTAGTTCACCTGGTAGTTCATTGTGGCATACAAAGTACTGATCTGGGATTAATATATTATAATTTCATCAGTTTTCCTTGAGCGTTGAAGACTCAGGATATTCCTGGGAACAACAAAAATTAGGAGGAAGAAGAATGGTCAAAAAATTTTCCA
Source organism: uncultured Desulfobulbus sp. (assembly GCA_964590715.1). Taxonomy (GTDB): domain Bacteria; phylum Desulfobacterota; class Desulfobulbia; order Desulfobulbales; family Desulfobulbaceae; genus DRLX01. Next base: position 11,775 of record CAZPXI010000041.1, on the reverse strand, counting down.
TGCTGGCTCTGGCAGGGCTCATCGCCATGCCTGCTTTAGCTTCTGCCAGTGCAGGTAAAGCCCCTCAGGATCTGACATCAAAAATCGACGAGCTTGCCCGTCAGATTGATGCCCTGAAGGCGCAACTTGCACAGCAGAATGAAGCCATGACCCAATATGGTGATAAAGTCGATGACATGGATGAGATGCTGGAAGAAAAATCCGAGTCCTGGGATCTGGCAGCTCGTATAAAATTCTACGGTGATTTCCGTGCACGACTGGATTATTA
>CAZPXI010000041.1:0-11407 GCA_964590715.1 uncultured Desulfobulbus sp. | reverse complement strand
CAGGGTGACAGAAGCAGCGACACCCTGATGACCAATCGTTTTCGTCTGAACATGCGGGTCAAGGCCACGGAAAACCTGGAGTTCAAAGGCCGACTTGCCATGTACAAGGCCTGGGGCATGCAGACTACGCCGAATGGTCTTTCCGATGGTGGCAACAACGGCCAGAGCTTTCCCGTCTTTGACGGCAGCATGACCAGACAGCCCAACGACAGTGCGCTCTACGTGGATCGCGCCTTCCTGAACTGGAACAACATCGGCGGGATGCCGATCTGGTTCTCCATCGGCCGTCGTCCGACCACTGATGGGCCGCCTGCACAGATCCGTATGGGCAGTGATGCCCGGATGGCTACCCCGACCGCCTTCATGGATTATCCCTTTGATGGTCTTTCACTGGGCTACGCGTATGCCTGGGGTGTTGAAGCGTTGGGTACCGGTCGAATTCGATTCTGTTACGGTCGTGGATTTGAAAACGGCCTGCAGTCCGATCACCAGGAGTATAAACTCGACGACACCGATTTTGCAGGATTGTCCTGGGACGTCTTTAAAAAAGGTAACCGCTTTCTGACCATCCAGTCTTTCGCTGCCCTTAACATGTTTAACTACCCGAACTTCCAGAGTGACTTCGTGAACTACGCTGCCTCCTTCCCGCAGGACCAGGGCGGATTCGGCACCCAGAAGGATCTGGGGAACATCTATCATACAACCGGTGTCTACATCGATAAAATCCAGAATCTCAACTACTTCCTTGGCGGCGGATGGAGCCATACCGACCCGAACGGAAATGGTTTCTTTAATGATTACGCAGGCATGTCCCAGGGGCTGACAGGACCGAATACAGATACCGAAGACGGCTATTCCGTCTATCTCGGCGTCCGTTATGATATAGATTCCATCGGCCTGAAACTCGGTGCCGAATACAACTACGGCTCCCAGTACTGGATTGCCTTTACTCCGGGTAACGATGATCTGTATCAGTCCAAACTTGCCACGCGTGGTAATGCATATGAACTGTACCTGATCTATGACCTGCCGACTGGTGAGGCCATATCCAAATACGCCAAGACTTTTATTCGTCTCGGCTGGCAGTACTATGATTATGATTACGCTGGCGGTTTTATCATGAATATGAAACCGTATGACCTGAGTGATGATAAAGATTCACTGCAGGCTCTGGGAATCAACCCGGTTGAAAGCGCCAATCAGGTATACTTGACCTTTGAGGCATATTTCTAGGTCGAATCAACTGATTTAAACTGAAGCACTTTAAGGGAAGGCCCACATGGGCTTTCCCTTTTTTTTATGCGTTCCCTTCCTTACAGCTGCTCATGTTCTCCATCAACAGCAGAGATGCACTCCACTGGTATTCAGGCAGCAATATGGCTGCTTCCCATGGCATGTTTACCCGTCACGGGGGCACCAGCAGCGACCAATATACATCTCTGAATCTCAGCTTCGGGGTAGGAGATGACAAGAGGGCGATACAGGGTAACCGAAACCTGATCAAACAGGCTCTTAACATTCGCCACCTGATCTCTAGCAGGCAGTTACACGGAGATGCTGTTGCACTCATCGAACCTGTTGACAACGATCTGGAGCTTGACGGTTATGATGCGTTGATCACCAGTCAGCCGGAGGTCGGGCTCCTCATTCAGCAGGCCGACTGCCAGGCGGTCCTTCTCCACGATCCAAACCGTCGGGTTATTGCAGCTATCCATAACGGCTGGCGCGGTTCCGTTGCTCATATCATCGCAAAAACCATCGACTCCATGCAGAACCATTTTTCCGTCAGGCCGGAGGACATCCGGGCCGTTATCAGTCCCTCACTTGGTCCCTGCTGCGGAGAATTTGTCAACTACAGACAGGAACTTCCGCCGGAGTTGCATTCTTTTAAAAAAAAGCAGGCCCATTTTGATTTTTGGGCCATCAGCAGGCACCAACTCAGGCAGGCTGGGGTCTCAGCTGAAAATATCGAAACCTGCGCAATATGTACAGCCTGTAATGAAGATTTCTTTTCCTATAGAAGAGCACGGAAGAGCGGGAATGGAATAACCGGCAGAAACGGTTCTGTTATTGCTTTGCCCGGTTAAAAGAGCTTACTCGGTAGAACCTGGGAGCTCAAAATCGCAGACCAGAGGCGAATGATCAGAATACAACACCTCGGGAATCTGAAAATCAGTGACCACCAAATCAGGGCTATGAAGAATGAAATCAAGCTGTCGTTTGGGTGATCTGCTGGGATGCGAGGGCCGTCCTTTGCTGTTTGCATTGATCAGCCCGGTGGCACCGAGAAAAAGATCAAGTTCTTTTTTTCCCCACAGCACATTGAAATCGCCGGCAACGATCATCGGGCCCTTGACCTCGCGCGTCAGCCTGTAGAGACGTTCAAGCTGATACTGACGGTTTCGATAGGTCAGAGAGAGATGAACAAGAAAAACGGTTACCTGGGCCAGTCGGGCTTCAATGACCAGCCGCTTCACGCCCTGCTCAAAATAATGAAAACGATGGCTGCGGATGGGAAGACTGGAGAGAACGGCATTGCCCTGTCTGTTGAGCAGGGGGACTTTTCCAGCAACGGACTGCACCCCATATTTAGACTCAATTACATGGTAATGACCCAGCCGAGTGGCGATCTGTTGGGCCTGACAGAGTTTGCCGGTTCGGAATGAACCTCCGTCAACCTCGACCAGCCCGATAACATCAGGGGCAAGCTTACGGATAAAACCAATGATATCGTCGAGAACACCGTTGGTCTGTTTCAGATAGCCCGCATAGGGAAGCGGCAGATGAAACCTGGCCCCGATGCCGGCACAGTATCGAATATTGTAGAGCAAAAAACGCAAAAAGACTCCAGAGCTTGACGGTTTTCTTCTCCCTTTCGGGAGTGGCAATTCCATCGAATCTGTTTCGTTACCAATGACTTGAAGCGCCAATACATCTGCGCCATTGATACCTCGCATATCCGGCAAACTTGCCGATTACAGGATTTAGGTGCAAAAAACAGGTGAAAGCTGATCCAGGGCAAAATCAACGGAGCCCGAACACGCCACCTTTCTGTGAAGAAAAAACCGGATTCCCTCCACGGCGGCCACCGCCGCCACCGCCACCTTCATGGTGCCCATGCAGCTTTACATTTTCCTGCGGTGCACACTCCCCTGCAAAAAGAATCCGGGCAGCTTCGGGCCCTCCGCCTGCCTCTTCAGTCAAAGCTGAAAACTTTACGCAATCGTTAAAGTAGCTTTTTTTCTTCAACCACTTGGGCCAGTTCTTTTTTTCCCGGTAGAGCTGAAAAGCAGGCATATTGACGTAAAGTGTCGTTATGGCCTCTTTTGCCGATCGCTTGATATTAAAACGAGTACAGATAACACCTTCCAGGGCGGCACGGATCTCTATCATCAAGGTGCGGTATCCGCCGCCCTTGATCTCTCTGTTGAGCAGGTCAAACTCCTTTTCTATCCATGGATACAGTATGGCCGCAAACAGCATGTATTCCGGTAACTGGACCTTCCGATCACCACCACTTGAATGAAGCCTGTCAACAACATCAAGGATGGAATACAACTGCTGCTTTTTTTGTTCATCCACCAGCAGTGCTTCATAAAAAGGGAAAAGGGTGAACAGAATTCCGGACTGTACACACTTTTCAGCCCATGGTCGACTGCAGCCGGAAACCAGATCCTTTAAAAGTTCATCACGGATACGGGAAGTGGGGCAGAGATTGAGTTTATCGCGCTGTGCGACAATGGCCTGCCAGGTACGTTCTTCTATGGTAAATCCGGCTCGGGCCGCATGACGGACCGCACGAAGCATTCGTACCGGATCACGGGTAATGCGTACTTCAGGGTCACCGACAATACGAACGATTCCATCGTTGAGATCGGCAACACCGCCGACATAATCAATAATGGTGCTGTGCTCGACTTCATAAAACAGGGAATTGATGGTCAGGTCACGCCGAAAGGCGTCTTCTTCCAAGGTGCCGAAGGTGTTGTTGCTGGGCAGGACCTTGGAGTCTCGAATATCATACTCGCTTTGTGAACGCAGGGTGGAGACTTCGATAATCTTGTTGCCGCGGTAAAAAACCTGGACCAGGCGAAAACGACGGCCGATGGTTCGACTGTTTCGAAACAGACGCCTGAGCTGGCCCGGGCGGGCACTGGTTGAGATATCAAAATCCTTGGGCCGTTTTCCAAGATAGAGATCCCGTACGCCGCCACCGACAAGGTAGGCGACAAAACCGGCATCGCGAAGGCGGTACAGTACCTTTAAGGCCTCACGATCAATATCACCAGGACGGATGGGGTGATCGGCCTGTTCGATAATAGTCGCCTGAACTTTTGAGGACGGTTCCTGTCCACCGTCCAAGTCGGCCGAGTCTGCAATCATACGCTTATCACCAGAAATCCTACCAAGCTGATAGAGAGCAACTCTACTTCTCTTCTTTGTAGACAGATTCCGCCTCAGTGACAAAGCGGTCAAAGATCTCCCGTACAGGCAGGATCTCATTCATCTTCCAGGTATTGGCCCCGGAAAAAACCAACCCGTTCTCCACATCACCGGTACAGGAGGCCATCAGCCGATCATTAATACAATATTTATAGGAGCATTTCTTCAGGCATTTATGTTGGCATTTTTCGGCCGAAACATCCTCGCCCCGCTCCATTTGTTCGATAAACGGTGTTTTTATGGCCCGGCCGGTCATTCCGACTGGTGACTCGACCAGAACGATATCATCTTTTTCCGCCTGGAGAAAGGTCTCTTTAAACTCCCGGGAAACAGAACACTCCTCGCTCAGCACAAAGCGGGAGGCGATCTGGATGCCGTCGGCAGCGTACTTGTCCATTATCTCCGCCATCTCATAACCGTTGGTAATTCCGCCGGCGGCAATCAGCGGCACAGTGGACACTACTTTGCGGATGGCCGGAAAGATATCCCGCAACGATTTATCGGTTCCCAGATGTCCGCCCGCCTCGGCTGCTTCGACAACAATGGCTGCAGCACCAAGTCGTTCCGCCAGTTTTGCAAAAGCCGGTGAGGAGACAATGGAGACAATGGGAATGTTGTGCTTTTTGCCGATCTTAAAAATGTCTCGGGAGAAACCGGCTCCGGTGATAATCATGTCGGCTCCGGCCTCGATGGATCCCATGACCAGCTCATAGAAATCCTTCATTGCATACATAATATTGACGGCAATGACTCCGTCCGTGGCTTTCTTGGCCCGCCTGATATCTTCCTGCAATTCCGGCACGGGAATGCCGGAACCACCGATGGTCCCGATTCCACCGCACTCCGCAACTGGAATGGCAAGGGCGGAGGTCGAAACACGGATCGACATCCCCCCCTGAATGATCGGGATACGGGCAACAAAAGAACCGATTTTAAGTTCTGGAAGTTTCATGCAATTCACTCTTATTCGACAAAAGAAACGATATAGATGATATATGCCTTGCCATTCCTGCTTTGTCAAGCAGGACACGCAACATTTTGCGATCACAAAAAAATAAAAAAATTATTATACCATAATCTCGTTACATCGGCTTGACTTTTCACCTCTTTTACGGGTAAAATTTATATTTTTTTCAGTCCCGTCGGATAAACAGGACTGGTTTACCATTTCAAGAGGCACGCCCATGCCTGTAACCTGGAGAAATTGTTGTGAAACTCAAGGCCATCAACGGCTTTAAAGATATTCTACCCGATCAGACACTTCGCTGGCAGCAAATAGAGCAAACCGCTCGGGACATCTTTGAGCGCTTCGGGATGCGCGAAATTCGCATGCCGATCCTGGAAAAAACCGAACTTTTTTCCCGTTCCATCGGCGAGGCAACCGATATCGTCGAAAAAGAGATGTACAGCTTTCCCGATAAGGGCATTACCATGCGGCCGGAGGCAACGGCCTCACTGCTGCGCGCCTTTATCGAGCATGGCCTGCATGTGCAGCAGCCGGTCCAGCGCCTCTATACAATCGGCCCCATGTTCAGACACGAGCGTCCACAGAAAGGACGGTTGCGCCAGTTTCATCAGATGGACGTCGAGATCATCGGAGCAACGGAACCACAGGTCGATGCCGAACTCATGGCCATGGGTCGGATGCTCCTGAACGCACTGGGACTTACAGTCAGCCTTGAGATCAACTCGCTAGGGTGTCCGAACTGCAGGCCCGGGTTCCGGGCCCGGCTCATTGAGTATCTGGAAGAGCGCAGAGATGATCTCTGTGAAGACTGCAGACGGCGCCTGTCTGTAAATCCTCTTCGGGCCCTGGACTGTAAAAGCCGGGGATGTAAGGCCCTGGTCCAGGATGCACCATCGATCCTTGACTCACTCTGTAACGACTGCAACGAGCATTTTGCCGGGGTGGAACATACCCTTAACCTGCTCGGCGTCACCTATACAAAAAATCGATTCATGGTGCGCGGACTTGACTATTACACCCGCACAACTTTCGAGTTTATCACCGATGAACTGGGCGCACAGGCGGCAGTCGGCGCCGGCGGCCGCTACGACGGCCTCATAGAACAGCTCGGCGGCCCCAAGCTGCCCGGCATCGGGTTTGCCATGGGCATGGAGCGGATCGCGCTGCTCATGGATCAGCAGACGGAAAAAAACGTCATCAAGCCCTCTACCGATATCTTTATTGCCACACTTGGAGATAAGGCGGCTGAGTATGGCGGTGTACTGGTTCACAACCTGCGGACCTTACAACTTAAAGCAGCCATGGATTACAGCGGCCGCAGTCTCAAGGCGCAGATGAAACAGGCCGGGCGCATAAACAGCCGGTTTACCCTGATCGTCGGCGACAATGAGCTGGCGGAAGGAAAGGCGGTCCTGCGGAACATGCAGACCCAGGAACAGGTTGATTTCCCGCTAAAAGGCACAATCGCCGAGCAGGCCGGAAGCTTAGCCGAACAGACCAACGCCTCTTGAGGTTGATGGCGCGTAGATAATCATCATAAATTGTAACTGTTCAGGTCACGCAATATATTACCGCAAATATCGGTCTGTAACTGTTCAGAAGTGCCACATATTTGTCCTATTCGACCTTTGAAGCATACTTATGCTGTTCGAGAAGGTCGAAGTGGACGAAGATGGGGTGCTTCTGAATAGTTACCATAAATTTAACCCCACCCCGACAAATCGGGACAATAAAAGATGAAAGGAACCACCAGGTTTTCTAAAGCAGTCACCGCCGCAGGCGGGAAACTTCAAACCTGAAACCTGAAATCTTTCTTACACAACCGGAGTACAAAAAACAATGGATGCACTTGGAACGCTTTCGCGTACACATAACTGTAACGAACTCGGCACCGACCAACTTGATCAGGAGGTTGTGCTCATGGGCTGGGTTCTTCGCCGCCGCGATCATGGCGGGGTTATTTTTATTGATCTGCGCGATCGCTGGGGCATCACCCAGATTGTTTTTAATCCTGAAATCAACCCGGAAGTGCATAAAAAAGCCCATCAACTGCGCAGTGAATGGGTGCTGGCTATCCGGGGACGGGTTGAAGCACGGCCCGGAGACATGGCCAATCCCAAGCTGAAAACCGGGACCATCGAAGTCCTGATCGATGAGCTGTTCATCCTCAACACCAGTGAAACCCCGCCGTTTCCCCTCGATGAGGACACGGATATCTCAGACAACCTGCGCCTGCAATACCGCTATATAGATCTCCGGCGTCCGGAAATGGCCGACAAACTCATCATGCGCCACAAGGCGACCATGGCGGTCCGTAACTTTTTAAGCGAGAATAATTTTCTGGAAATCGAGACCCCGGTTCTTACCCGTTCAACCCCGGAAGGGGCCAGGGATTACCTAGTGCCCAGCCGGGTCAATGCAGGTCGATTCTACGCCCTGCCCCAGTCGCCCCAGCTCTTCAAGCAGATGCTGATGATGTCGGGAATGGACAGGTATTTTCAAATTGTCCGCTGTTTCCGCGATGAGGACCTGCGTGCCGACCGGCAGCCGGAATTCACCCAGATCGATATGGAACTCAGTTTTGTCCATGAAGAAGAGATCATAAGCATCACCGAAGGGATGATCAAAAACCTGTTTGCCGCAACCCGTGATATTGAGCTTGACCCGCCCTTTAAACGCATGACCTATGATGAATCCATGCGCAGGTTCGGTACCGATCGTCCGGATACGCGTTTCGGACTTGAGCTGATTGATCTGACCGAAGATCTGCGGGGCTGCGGCTTCAAGGTATTCAACTCGATCATTGAGAAAGGCGGCGTCGTCAAGGCGATCAACGCCAAGGGCTGCGCGACCTTCTCCCGCAAAGATCTCGACAATCTGACCGAATACGCCGGCCGGTTCGGCGCCCGCGGCATGGCTTGGATCAAGATCAAGGAAGATGAGTGGCAATCACCGATAACAAAATTTTTCAATGCCGAGGAAATTGCGGCCATGGGCAAGACCCTTGATGCCCGGCCCGGCGACCTGATCCTCTTTGGCGCCGACAGCTTGAATATCGTCCAGCAGGTTCTGGCTGAACTTCGTCTTGAGCTGGCCAGACGCCTGGAACTGGTTGACAAAAATGTTTTTAATTTTATATGGGTTACCGATTTCCCTCTGTTTGAATACGACCATGAGCAGAAGCGACACACCGCTGTTCACCACCCGTTCACCGCTCCCCATGAGGATCAGGTTGAACTGCTTGAAACAGATCCGGGCAAGGTGAAAAGCCGGGCCTATGATCTGGTTTTAAACGGGAATGAGATCGGCGGCGGTTCCATCCGTATCCATCAGAAAGATATGCAGGAAAAGGTCTTTGCCGCCCTGGGTATCGACAGGCAAGAGGCGGAAGAAAAGTTCGGCTTTCTCCTGCGGGCCCTGGAACTCGGCGCTCCGCCCCATGGCGGTATTGCCTTTGGTGTGGACCGGCTGATGATGATCCTGACCGGTTCGGACTCCATCCGTGACGTCATTGCCTTTCCCAAGACCCAGAAGGCAACCTGTCCGCTCACCGAGGCTCCGGCTCCGGTTTCCAGGAAGCAGTTAACCGAGCTTTCACTGCGGCCGGACTGGAAGGAAAAATAACCACCCGCCGCACGCGGACGGAATATCAAGAATGTGCTCTAGCCCGGGAGACAGGGTGCAAACCCGGGTACACAAAAAAAGGTCACGCGTTCAGGCGATTACAGGCAGTAATCGCCTGAACGCGTTTTCGTTTACTCAACTACGGAAAATCCCTTGGCGGCAATCGCTGCCTTGATCTCCTCCATGGCAGCCTCGCCGTCAAAGCTCACCTCGCCCTTTTCCAGATCAACACTCACGTTGCTGATACCGGCAAGTTCTTCCAGGGCCTTTTTTGTATTGCCCACACAGTGCTGACATTTCATACCTTCGACTTTAATTGTTGTCATAATAATCCCAAATTTCAGGTTTCAGATTCCGGGGAGAAAGCGCTCCCGGTCAATATCGGATTTTTTCAATAAGGGCCGTGGTTGAACACTGGTGCTCAAAGACAACCCGTTCGACCCGGCCGCCAGCCGCCTTGACCTCCACAGCACCGACGATTTCATCCTCACCCCAGTCCGCCCCTTTCACCAGCACATCGGGCAGGATTGAAGTTATCAGGTCATGGGGAGTATCCTCATCAAACATAGTGACGAAATCCACACAGCCAAGCGCGGCAAGCACCCGGGCCCGATCCTGCTCACTGTTCACCGGACGACTCTCACCCTTGAGTCTCCGGACAGAGGCATCCGAGTTCAGCCCGATAATCAGAAGGTCGGCGGTGCGGCGGGCATGTTCAAGATAACTGACATGGCCGCTGTGCAGGAGATCAAAACAGCCGTTGGTAAAGGCCACCCGGCTCCCCTGGTTACGAATTTGTTGTATTTTTACCAACAATTCGTTCAGGCTGCAGATCTTATCCCTGTCATGTCCCGGCCACGGACGTTCGGCAACAGTACAGAACCGGCGGCGCAGGTCTCTAACAGCCCCCGTCGGAAGCTCACAGGATACAACCTCATTCTCTTCCCCGGCCTCAGCAAGTATGCGCCCATCCGGGCCAATGACCATGGAATGGCCGCCGAATTCGATTTTACCCCCCAGGCCGCAGCTGTTACAGCCAACCACAAAGGCCTGATTTTCAACCGCCCGGGCCTGGAGCAGAATTTGCCAGTGATCAAGCCTGCTTTTGGGCCACTGAGCGGAAACAACCAGAATATCCGCCCCGGCAAAGGCGTGACTTGCCGCAAGTTCAGGAAAACGGAGATCATAACAGACCAACGGGCCGACAACACCATGGGCGGTTGAAATCGGCTCCGGTCGATCACCGGCGGTAAAGAACCGGTCCTCATTCCAGAACCCGAACAGATGCTGCTTACGATATTTTCCAACAACACCTTTTGCATCAACTATAAAAAATGTGTTCCAGGGTTTTTTTTCTTTTCTCTCTCCTTCAGGCAATTCAAGCATTGAGCCTGCGATCATCAGCCCGGATGCGACGGCAATTTTCTGCAGCTCCAGCAACAGGGCCGGAGTCTGTTGTGCCAGTTCAATACAGCGGGGATAATCAAAACCGGTTGCCCACAACTCCGGCAGCACCACCAGGGAACCAGCAGCAGCCTCGCTTTGGTCAAGTAAGGCCCTGACTTCGGCCATATTATCTGCAGGAGCGCCGGGTTTGACATTAAACTGCAGGGCAATGACCCAGGAAAAGAAAGAATCGTTCAACATTCCAGCTCCTCCAGAGCCCGGGCTGCCATTTCACCCACCGTTAGAGAAAGGAACCGTCCATTTTCATAAAGAGCAATCGTTGCCGGATCTTTTGTCAGCCCCCGGATGCGTTCACCCGCGGCGTCAATTGCCAATTTTCCGCAAAGCCGTACCGCCAGGCCACGCACCACATCATCAGCAGAGTCCAGATACGGAGGAATATCAGCAGGCAGCCCCTTTTCCAGCAGCAGATCCCTGCGGGCGGCACAGAGTCGGTCCAGCCCCCACAGCAAACCTCGCTGCAGGGTTTCATGTTCGAGAAAGTTGCCGTCCTGCTCCAGCTCCGGGCCGTCCGGCCTGGTATAGGAAATCAACATATGAATATATTCCCCGGCCAGCCCCGTATGGTGGTGCATAATTTCGGCCATGGATTCAGGGGCGCCCCAGCCGATACCACCGGACTCATCGTTGAGACTCCAGAGCAGGCGCCGCATCATGATCCGAGCCTCCTCCATATCCTCATCGGCCAGTCGAGCAACCATCACCCCCATCCCGCTGATCCCGTGCCAGCGCAAGCGGTCGTCAACCTGGCAGATGGCGGAGAACAGCGCATTCACAGTCTCTTTAGCCGGCAGCTGGCGGAGGTCAGCCAAAATCTGATTAAGATCCGGCTGCTGCAGCAGGGTAAAGATCTGTTTTTTTAACCGCCGAGTTCCCATTACTTTTCTTTCTTTTATTTCTTTTATT
>CAZPXI010000040.1:0-14221 GCA_964590715.1 uncultured Desulfobulbus sp. | reverse complement strand
GATGAATAGCAGCCCCCGTACTTCCACTTCAGGATCGGGGCCTGAACCGCGGCCCCGATCTGAGAACAGCAACAGAAAAAAACCAGGCCAAAAAGTAAAAATAAAAAAAATCTGCTCATATAGATCCGGATTCGTCTCTTTTTTAAGGGCGAGAGTGGAAAACGCCGGGTTGTGAATGCTTCCTTTGTATATTGGAAGCCATAACAGGGGCAAAAGTCCAGCGAAAAAACGATTGGTTGACTATGGGGAAGTGCCGGGGGCCAGATACACGGCAGAGTTTTCTACAACAATTAAAAGATGTTTACAATATCAGCGGCAAGAGTTTCCGGGAGCAAAAAAAGTGGTTCCGTAACCGGATCGTTCTCCTCAACCTAAAGGACATCAGGAGATTGGCTCTGCAGCCGCAGCCTGATTCTTAATTCTCGACAATGAGCACCTTTGCTCCCCGAACATCGCCGATCTTAAGGTCATTCAATGCCCGGTTGGCCTCGGTAAGGGGATAGCACTCCACCTGGGGTTTGATGTTTATTTCAGCGGCAAGCTCAAGAAATTCTCGCACATCCGAGCGGCAGACATTGGCCACTGACCTGATCTCCTTTTCCATCCACAGGTGACGGCTGTACTCAAGTCCAAGCAGCTGATCCTGATCCCGGGATTCTTTACGGATGGCATTGATCACCAGTCGGCCGCCTGGACGCAGGAACTCCAGCGCATCAACCACCGGTTTCCAGGCCGGAGTGGTGTCAATAACCGCATTGAGCAGTTCAGGTGGTGCTTGACCACTGGCTCCGGCCCAGGCTGCCCCGAGTTCTCGGGCCAACTCCTGCTGACGCGCACTGCGGGCAAAGACAAAGACCGGACTCTCCGGATAGCGGTGTCGAACCATCTGCAGGACCAGATGGCCGGAGCCGCCGAAACCGGTCAATCCGAGAACCCGGCCGTTCTCCAATCCGGTCATCTGAAGAGAACGATAACCGATGGCCCCGGCACAGAGCAGAGGCGCGGCCTGGATATCGGAAAGCGTTTCAGGAATCAAATGGGCAAAACGCTCACCCACCACCATATACTCGGCATAGCCGCCATCCGCGTCCCGGCCGGTCCCCTTAAATTCCGGACAGAGATTTTCCAGACCATCCTTGCAGAATGGGCATCGACCGCAGGCCGAGTAAATCCAGGCTACTCCTAGCCGGTCTCCGGGTTGAAAACGACCGACATCCGCGCCGACGGCTGCAACCCTGCCCACGACCTGATGTCCCGGGATCACCGGAAGGACAGGCGGCGGCGTGCGGCCTTCAATTTCATCAAGTTCGGTATGGCAGACTCCGCAGGCAGCAACCCTGAGCAGCAGTTCTCCAGGGCCCGCAACCGGTATTTCCCGCTCACTAAACTCAAGCGGCTTCGGGTTGACGGCCATATCACAGCATCGGTGCAGGAGTTGGACTTTCATTGCTTCAGGATTCTGAGTTCTGAGTTCTGAGTTCTGTGTTTACGCTCCGGGGAACCGATGGAGACAACAAACAAAAACGGCAACCTGCCGGACAGGCAGGTTGCCGAAAAAACTGCATTAAAATGGATTGAAACGCTAGGGTGCCTTGAAAAATTAGGCTTTTCGTCCAAGATCAAGGCATGCGCAAAATTTTACCACAGGCATATAATTGATATTCCGAGGATAAAATTTTAAGCATAACGCAGAGGTTGGACGAAAATACAATTTTTCAAGGTAGCCGTTACTGAATCGGGGCAGCCTGCAACTGTTCCTGAAGGTCGGCAAGCTCCTTGTTCTTGACCGAAAGCTCTTTGATGAGTTCACGATTTTCTTCCTGAACCTCCTGCAGCCCGTCCTGCTGATCGGCGATCTTATTGAGTAGGACATCCATATTGATTTTCACCCGGTCAAGAGTACGGCTGATCTCTTCAATAACCGCATTTTTTTCTTCGATGATCTTTTCCAGACCGATGACCTGGGCCTCAGCCGTCTCAAGCTTTCGGCTCACTGCAGCAAATTCCCTGTTCCCGGCCTCAGCTGCTGCCAGACTCTTTTGCAACTCAGCAATTTCCTGAGCACTCTTCGCATTGGTTTCGCTCACCTGTTTCTTGCCGGTCTGGAGTTTGGCAAGCTGTGCGCCTTTATTTTTGAGCTCTTCCTGCAAAGCCGTCACTTTCTTTTCCAACTCGGCAACCTGCTCCTTGGTAAAACTCCGCATCCGGCTCAACTGCTCCGTCTTCTCGTTTAACTCATCCTGAAGGGTGGTCAGCTCTTTCTTCTGTTCCACGGCAGCATTGGCCTGTTTTTCAGCAAGCTGTTGGTTTTTCTTTTTCAGCTCGTTTTTCACCGCAGTCAGTTCTTTTTTCAACAGTGTCAGTTTCTTCTGCAAATCACTGACGTACTGAATCGTCGAACTCTGTGCTTTGACCGAAAGCTTCTCCTTTTCGCCAAGGAGTTTCTGCACGGTTGCATCCCGTTCCGACAGCCTGGCTTCAAGCCCCTTATTTGCTTTGCGCAGGGCGACCAGCTCCTTTCTAGCCTTGGCCAGCTGCTCCCCCTTAACCTGCAGGTTTTTTTGCACTTCAGCCGTCTTGGTCAGCACCTCGTCATGGGCCTGACTGGTGGCTGCCTCCACTTTGGCAAGCTGTTCTTCGGCCTGTGCAAGTTCACGCCGCAGCAACTTGGAATTTTTGTTCCCCACCGATCCCCAGAGGGAACCGAAGACTAACATACCCGCCAGTATGGCAATGATGAGGTTTTTCTTGTCCATTGTTCATAACTCCCAAATATAATATATTTATTCTGTTACCTTTTGTGGTTGCATACCATTGCTCTCTATACCCTGATTATAAACGGGTTCTTGTCCGAGACCAGCAGGCTCGTTGATCGTACCATTGACGGTAACCGGAGCCGAAAGCAGAGAGGGGTCAATGGCGTTTATCTCTTTATCTATCCGCTGAAGATTCCGCTGCACCTTGTTTACCAGATCGGACTGGGGATACTTGATCAGAATATCCTGCAACAACTGTCTGGAGGAGAGAAGCAACTTCTTTCGGCTCTCCAGATCACTGGTGCGGTTGGAACGGACAAAAAGTTCCGCCGCCCGTTTGCGATCTTCCTGGGCAGCCAGATTGGCAGCCTCGTCAATCCGGGCCTTGGCCCGGTCACTATAGGAACTGTCCTGCAACTTACTGAAGGCCTCAATGGCCTGATCATATTCCTTTCGTTCAAGAAAGGTCATACCCGTATTCCAGTCTTCCTGCAACTGCTGCTCCCGGGCGAGTTGCCTTGTTTCCCGGGTGATGGCCTCGGTTGTGGAGAGTTCTGCCGACTTGGCCGCCAGTTCCTGCTGTTTTTCCAGGGGAAGAATTGTTCGCGGCACCCGTTCCAGGACCAGCAGGGCTTCCTGGAACTTTTGTTCAGCAGCAAGGTCGTTGACCTGCTGCAGCAGATTTTTATACCATTGCTCGGCTCTCTCCCGGCTGACGGTGACCAGATGATCGGCACTGGAGGCCACCAGCGAATAGGGATACATCTTGACAAAGGCCTCTGCCTTACGAACCACGGTAAAGCCATCCCGTTCAGGATTATAGGCCAGATAGCTGCGCAAGAGCTTGGAATAGGCCTTGACCTCCTCACTTTGCTCGTCGGCAACATTTAAGGCGGAAAGCTGCTGCTTGGCCCAGTTGTTCTTTTCACTGAGCTCTGTATAAATCTTGACGATTTCATCATACTGACTGCTCGCCGAATCATAGGTTCCCAGAGCAAAATCCAGGTCACCAATGAGCTGCATCAGTTGAAACTCCCAAAGGGCCTGATCATTTTGACGAATCCGGGCAAGCAGATCCTTAAACACCTTACGGCTGTCGGATTCACGCCCTGTCTTCATCAAGGCCTTGCCATAGGCCAAGGACACCTCATAGGGCGGATTCTGGAAGGTTTCACCAAGAAGATTTTCGTACTCCTGGATTGTTTTCTCATAGTCGCCGCCTGCATAGGCCTCGGTGATTTCCCGTGCTTTCTGCCCGCTCAACGCTTCCTCAGTCGACGAACCGGCAACGGCGACCTGTTCGCCGGCCCCAGGTGTATTGCAGTCGCTCTCCAGATACTGAAAATCCTGTTTTTCAAGGTTGAGCAGCGTCTCTCCCTTCAGCAGGTAGTCGGTTGTGACCGAGTCCTGCTGCAGAAGCTGCAAATGCAGTGCATTATACTGACCCAGGATATTCTCCATCTGCTGTCGACAACTGTTTTCCGTATCCGTACCCTTCTCATCCTGCGGTTTCCAGGCCGCCAGTTTCTGCTCATAGGAAAAAATCCGTTCATTGATATGGGTCAGAACCGGCAGCAACAGATCATCATCGGCAGCAACCTGCCGCCGGGGAGTAGCGGTTTGCGGAGTTCGGGCATCCGAAACAGGCTCTTTGACAACCTGCCGTTCATACCCCGGCTGCTGCATGGCGACTTCACGCTGCGCCTTGCCCTGATAGGGCGGAATCATCTGTTTATCAGCTACACAGCCACCGGAAAACACAGTCATCCCCAACAGGGCTGGTACACAGAGAATACGGAACAATTTTGGGATTAAACACCTATACATGGTCACAGATCCTGACGGAATGACAGAGTTTTACAGCAATGCTCCGAATCATGATTATGGATTAATTAAAGGAAGTATTCAACAAGCTATCAGATTCCATACGAAGCGACAATTGGTTTTTTGTTAAAATTTCAGAAAAATCGCCACCATTGCCGGAGTGATCAACAGCTCTTCCTGCACAGACTGCTTTACAGGTACAGCCTGTCTTCAAACAACACCACGGTCACTCTACCGGTGCGACGGGGCTGTTTTTCCAAAAGGGCTTGAACATTCTGGCCGGTTCAAACCGACCTCCTGCACCAACCGGGCCATAACTCAGGATAACCGGACGGTCCGGTGCAATCCGGGTTTGCAGTCCTCCCCACCCCTGAAGGACAGCCCCGCCCTGATCAGGATCCACCGGTACAAACAACTGGCCGGTATCCGGGTAGCGGAGGCCAAGTCCGTTAAAGCTCAGATCAACCGGATCGAAACGCTCTGCCGCCTGTTCTTTTTCAAGTAATGCCTGCGCCATATCACTCCAGACAGGCAGGCCTCCTGAGGAACCGGTGATATGAGTGGTTCCATCGATCATGGGATTATTTTTATCATAGCCTACATAGGCTCCAACGGAATACCCGTTATCCGGAACCACAAAGGCATCTCCATCGGCAGCGGGAACCGGCACAAATCCGATAAAAGATGAATTCCGATACCGGTTGGCTGTACCTGTTTTACCCATGAGCGGAAGGGGCAGATTCAGCGCCTCCAGTTCCTGCTCGATCTTGGGATCATCACTGTGGAGGCGGACATGCGTCCGGGCATAGGTTCCGGTACCGTAGCGGACCACATTCTGCAGAATATTGGTTACAGCTGAAGACGTTTTCTTATCAACGACCCGGACCGCAGCTGGCCTGCGAGCATATAACACCCTGCCTTCCTGCGTTTCAATCCTGTCTATTATCGCCAGACCGTCCTGGTGCCCTTCACGCTCCTGCCGGATGACGCCGTCTTTCGGATCAGGCAGACCGACATCATAGCGTTGTCCGGTGACCAGTGTTTCATACATACGCACGGATTCAGCCAACGAGACCACGTTTGAACCGAGCGGAAACGACAGAACCGGCTCAAGCCTGCTGTCAATTCCACAGGCTTTGCCGAACCGTACCAGATACTGCAGGCCAACCATGACCCGGTAATCGCGGATGGCGGACAACACTTCCATGGAATAGGGTTCGCTCGCCAGTAATTTTACCCGTTCACGTTCCATCTGAGCCTGAACCTGATCGTAGGTACAGGCGCAGACAGCGCCCTCAAGTTGAACGGAATCCCAGAACCGGGCCTTCTGCTCCTCGTCCATGCCCCGCAGCCGCTCGAGGATCTCCGTCTCTGCAACCGGCTTCCAGTCCTCGGGTAAGTCTTCCTGCACGGTAAGAATCAGTGTCCCCTGGTCATTTTCAACCAGGAGTCCCTCGGGCCGAATCGGAGGCTGCCGCTCATCAAAAAAAGAAAAAAACGAGTCTTCCTCTTCGAGCAGCCCTTTAAAATATTCCTGTTGGCTGCGTAACAGGGCAAGCAACGGCTGCAAATTAAGATATGAACGGCCCAGCAGCTTGATACGCAGCTGCAGCTCCAGGCGCTGACGTTCTTTCAACTTTGGTTGTTTTAGCTTTTCCTGCAGAGGTTGCAGGTACTGATCGAAATGAAGTCCGTAGGGCAGCCGCTGCAACTGGGCATAGGCCGCTGCCCGGTCTTCAAAAAGGAAATCCGCCTCCAGCGATTTGACCGCCAGATCATAGGCGGCCTGCTCCAGAACCGCCCGGTTGACCACGATGCCGAATTGATCCCGGATACGGGCCCTGAACTGTCGATACGACTCCTCGCCCTGTTGGGTCCGTCGCGGGGCCATATCCAGAAACCGGGCCACATCACGCAGCCTGGGCGGGGTCAGGTAGTCGGTCAGGTGGTACAGGAGCCAGACCGCCGCAACATTTTCAGATTTCACCCCGGCCCAACTCATGGAAACCCGGTCAAAGGGGCTGTGATGATCCGGACGCGGAAAATACGGTCTGTCCATGAAGACGAAAATATCACGGCGATTATCCAGCATGTCGACACTGTTCCAGCCAAGCTGCAGGGCGGCGGCAAATAAAAAGGGTTTAAAGGTTGAGCCCATCAACCGTTTGCCGTCGATGGCCCGGTTGAAAAACCGGTTTTCCATGCCTCCGGACATGGCCAGGATTGATCCCTTCCGCATAATCAACGCAGCCCCTTCCAGCTTCGGGTAGCGCTCAAGATCAAGCTGAGCGGTTCCGTCCAGGTCAAAACCGCGCACACTGACATAGACCCGATCTCCCTCCTGCAGCTGGGCCAGCAACAGGGGCAAATCTTTTTTCATATTGACCGTGGTCCAGCGATTTCTCTTGTGCTTGATGAAGGCGGTAAGTATTCCTTCAAGACCCTGTTTATTTATAATTCCGGGGGGCAGTGCATCGCCAAGCGAAATCGTGACTGCAACCTTTCCCTTCGGCCCGGTCTCCTTGGAGAGAATAGTCCCGAAAACAAAATCACGGGGCTGCAGCTCTTTTTTCTTAACCACATCCATGGCGCTGTACGTCTTCAGGACCTCTTGACGATTATAGCCGCGCATGCGGACATCAAGCCGGCAGAGATGTTTGCGCAGGGCGTATAACGTTTTATCCTGCAATTCACGGTCAACGGTTGTAATGATCCGGACCCCGGAGGTGGCAATATTTGAAATACCGTGTTCATCCAGGACATCGGTAATCAACTCCGAGGACAGTCCCTCCTTGACCAGATCCATAATGGTGTTGAGGGCAAAGGCCATCTTGCCCTGGTTGAAGACAATATCCCGTCCAACCGCATCCTCATACTGCTGCCGGGTGATCATCTCCTCCTTAAGCATGTTGCGCAACACGTAGTCTGCTCGTTCATCAGCCCTTTTTCGGGCCACTCCGGCCTGCCGTTTATTTTTCTTGGTAAAGGGATTGTAGTAGTTGGGCCGTTTAACACTACCGGCAATAAAGGCACATTCAAGCAGACTGAGCTCGCCGGGTTCCTTGTCGAAATAGTAGCGGGCCGCAACCCCGAGTCCATGACCGTTGCCGCTGACATAAAACTGGTTGCAGTAAAATTCCAGGATCTTTTCCTTGGAATAATGATGTTCCAGACGCAAGGCATAGAGGAGCTCCTTGAGCTTTGCCTGGTAACTGCGCGATTCCCGCTTAAAGAGATTTTTTGCCGTCTGCTGGGTCAGGGTGCTGCCCCCCTGCACGATCCGCCCGGCCTTAAAATTGGCAATCATGGCCCGGGCAATACCGGCTATATCAATACCGAAGTGCTGAAAAAAACGGCTATCCTCAGCCGCGACCAAGGCATTAATAAACTTCCTGGGAATCTGGTCATAGCCCAGATACTGTCGATGAAAATCCTGAAAAAGCACCCCTATCTTTTCCCGGCCGTCACTGTAAAAAACGGGGCTCTCCCGCCCGAGAATGGCCTCGATATTGGCCTCTTCTATTTCCGGGCCGGGATTGACCACGACCAGATAATACAGCCCGCCGCCGATGGCGGCAGTGAGCAGCAGAGCCAGGGTGAGACAGAAGAACAAGAGATATTTAAAAAAACGCAGCATACTGTATGGGAACGCAGAGAAATATTTTCAGACCGACAACCAAATCACGACCATGAATTGACAACTTGACACATCCAATGCTCTATGCCGGACATTTCAAATCAATCACGGGGGCTGTACACAACAGAGATCAAGCAGAGACCGCTTGGTTTTATCGCCTTGCCCACAGCACACACGTGTTGCCGACAAGAGACAAACAAGGGACGGCAAATTCCATCTTTACGTAATAACCTGTTCAAGCCATAAGCCCTTTTTCTTTTCGGCCGACAAAAGGCGCAACATTACGTTTTTCCTTGTCATTTAACACATTCTAATGGTAAAGGCCTGTAAGATGTATTTTTTTTCGCATCCTACTCGCAATCCCAAAAAAAACAATATCATTTCAGGAAACTATACCGCCGGTTCACAGACAGGCCATAGCCAGTGCCATGAAATACCAAAAGGCAACCATTTCACCACTAACCAACATGACTAAATTATCAACTCCGGGCCTCCTTCTGCTGTTTATCCTGCTGAGCCTTCTTGCAGGCTGCGCCCCCATGCAGACCGCAGACAGTACAAGTACCCTTCGACAGCTCCAGACAACACCCGCCGGGGATAAAGTCGATACCGAGCAGTATGTCACGGCTGAACCGGAAGAACTGCTGGAAGAGGAGTTATCGGAGCTAAACAAGACCGGGGCCTGGGAAGACAATTCAGCCGAGATACAGATCGAAAAACAGCCGGATATTGTTTATGATTTTCCAGTTACCGTCAACAAGCAGGTGCAATTTTACCTCGATACCTTCCAAAACAGGCAGCGCAAATACTTCAAAAAATGGTTGGCCCGGTCGGGCAAATATCTTCCCGCCATCCATCGAGAATTAAAAAAAGCCGGCCTACCCCAGGATCTGGTCTACCTGGCCATGATCGAATCGGGTTTCAACCCGTCGGCCTACTCCCACGCCCATGCGGTCGGACTCTGGCAGTTCATCAAGGGTACCGGACGAAACTACGGCCTGCACATCGATTCCTGGATCGATGAACGCCGGGAACCGGAAAAGGCAACCCGGGCTGCCGCCGCCTATCTGGGCACGCTCTACAACGAATTCGGCGACTGGTATCTGGCCGTTGCCGCCTATAATGCAGGAGAAGGAAAGATACGCCGGGCAATCAAACGATACAAGACCCGTGATTTCTGGAAGCTGGCTCAATACAAATACCTGCGGCTTGAAACCAAACGCTATGTGCCCAAACTGATTGCTGCAATCATCATTGCCAGGGAACCGGCCAAGTACGGGTTCACGGACATCAACTACCAGTCGGCGGAGGCATTTGAGCTGGTCGCCGTGCCGCCGAGAACCGATCTGGCAGCTGTTGCCGCCGCAGCGGGCACAAAAACAAAAACAATTCGCAAGCTTAACAACGAACTGAAAAAAAACCAGACCCCGCCGAACATCAAAGCGTATCAGATCAAAGTTCCCCATGGAAGCCGGGATCTGGTGGCTGCCAACCTCAAGCGGCTGCAGCCGGTCATCACCACCGGTTACAAGACCCATACCGTGCGTAAGGGTGACACCCTTGGCCGTATCTGCAGAACGTACAACCTCAACAAGAAAACCCTGCTCAAAGCCAACAACCTGCACCGTGCACGGCTGACCAAGGGGCAGCGTTTACGAATTCCCTACCGCACCACCCGCTATGTTCTGCTCAAAAAAGGAGAAACCCTCGCCAACCGTTATGCGCAGGCCGGAAAAAACAATCCCCTCATACTCCATCAGTTGAAAAGGGGCGACACACTGTCCAAGATCTCCAAACAGTACAACGTTCCGGTTGAGATCATCATGCAGTGGAACGACATTACCGACGTTCGTAAAATCCGGGCAGGACAACATATCGCCCTCTATGTCGAAAGCAGTGAATCACAGAGCGTTGTGCGAACCGCTTCAGTCTCCAACGCAAGGCAAAAAAGGACAAAGAAAAAATACATCACCCTGGTCGACAGCAAGAAGAGACAACCGTCCGTGGGGACCATCGAGGCCCAGTTAACCTGGTACAAAGTACGTAATGGAGATTCTCTCTGGACCATTGCCCGCAAATTTCAGGTATCCGCCCGAGATATCCGAAAATGGAACAATCTGCGCTCGAACATGATTCACCCCGGTAAACGACTGGTCGTGAAAAAAGTGTGACCGGCCGCCGACAACACAACCGATACGCTCCCGGTGTTCACCACATGAGGTATCGCCATTTCCTGCCCCTGCTTTCGGCCTACTGGTTGCTGCTGTTCTCTTCTCTATCGTCCTCTACCGTCCTTGCCCAAACCGTATGTCGGGCCGAAACCGCAAAAACCACCCTCACTCTCACCGGCTTCACCCGGCCGCAAACCTTTCTTGATCTTACTCCCGAAGTCACCGGACGCTGCATAGAGGTTCGGGCCGATGTCGGCGACCCAGTCCCGGGCGATACCGTTTTCGCCCGCATTGACCCCACCTTTACCACCCTCAAGCTGCAGGCAAACGCGCTGGCCAGAACCCGGACCGAAAAATCCCTGGCCTTTGATAAAAAACAGGTTGACCGCTATAGAAAACTGGTCACCACCAAAGCCTCTGCTCAAACCAGACTCGAAGAGCTTGAACTGCAATACGAGCAGACCCTCCTTACACTCCGAGAGCTGGAAACCGAACAGGAGCAACTGGGAGAAACACTTGCCAGACATACGCTCCATGCGCCTGCAGGCTGGCTGGTTATAGAACGGCGGATCGAGCCCGGTGAATGGGTCCGTGCCGGACAAAAGGTTGCCGAAATCGGCGATTATCAAAACCTGGTGGTGCCCATCGTACTGCGCCCAGAGGAACTCCATTCTCTTCAGTCTGCAGACAGATTTCCCCTCTACATTGTCGACAGCGATATCCAAGGCACGGGAACGCTCCGGCGCATCGCTCCAAACTTTGACCCTGTAACCCGTAAAACAAAGGCCGATATTGCCCTGAG
The DNA here is from genome assembly GCA_964590715.1 of uncultured Desulfobulbus sp. Lineage (GTDB taxonomy): Bacteria > Desulfobacterota > Desulfobulbia > Desulfobulbales > Desulfobulbaceae > DRLX01. Next base: position 3,031 of record CAZPXI010000040.1, on the reverse strand, counting down.
TAATGCCACCCTTGAGCAGTTAGCGGATAAACGAGGCGGGCTGCGGGTTGAAATCCCGGTCTCGCTCAAGGATCCCATGCATGCCTTCCTTCTGCCTGCCGAGGCCGTGGAAGAACGGTACGAGGAAAACTGGCTGACCCGTGAAAACGGTCAAACCTTCCGGGTTATCGTCCTGGGCCCGGAACTCTCCCCGGCTGCAGACACAGGCAAACGACTGCGAATTGTCTCAAAAGAGATCAAAGAGGGCGACCGTTTCAGGTGCCGGGAGGCCGGCACCGGTGAACAGGAGCCGCGAAAAGCCGGCTCCAAGACCCCTGCCCCCTGACCCCCGTTTTTCCCATGCAAGCCTTTATCCGCTTCACTCTGCGACAACGGGTTCTTCTTAACCTGCTCTTTGTCCTCATCATGCTCATCGGGGCCTGGGCCATGCTCCGCTCTCCGGTTGAACGCTACCCAAACATTCATTTCGGCAAAGTCCTGATCGACACCTATTATCCTGGTGCTTCTCCCCAGGATGTCGAGGCCCTGGTGACCCGTGAGATTGAGGATGCGCTGGAAGACCTGGACAACGTTGAATACATCCTTTCCAACTCCTATAGCCAGCGTTCATCCATCCTGGTCAAATTCGTCGATGATACCGACTATCAGGCCGGGTATGATGAACTCCGTTTCCGGGTCCAGGGCATGCTCCAGGATCTGCCGCCCACGGTTGACCCGCCGAAATTTAACGAGCTTGACGTCAACGACTGGTTTCCCGCGATCTCGGTCAATGTCCTGGGTGACAGATCAAACCGGTCCCTGGCCCTTATCGCCGAAGACCTGAAAACCAGACTCAGCCGGATAGAAGGCCTCAAGGAGGTCAAGCTGGTCGGTGAATACGTACGGGAATTCCACGTCCTGCTTGATCCGGTCAAAATGCGCACCCTGGGCATTACCTTTGAGCAGGCCGCAACGGCGCTGAATCAGGGGAACATCATTGTCCCGGCCGGTGAGTTTACCACCGGCGGCGGAGAGTTCATGCTGCGGGTGGATGAGCGGTATCGCAGCCGGCAGCAGGTCATGGACACCATTATCCGCACCGACGGCGACGGCACGTTTGTCCGCATCAGTAACATTGCCGCCGGTGCCTATCTCGATTACCGAGATCCCTTTGTCATGTCTTCGGTCAACGGCAGGGACTGTGTGACACTGCAGCTGATCAAGACCCGGGAGGGAAATGCCATCCACATCGCTTCCGATGCCAGAGCCGCTGTTGCCGAAAACCAGGCACGCTACAAAGAAGAAGGGGTACAGCTGGTCCTGACCCAGGACTCAACGGTCAAAATCAAGGATTCCATGCGGGTCCTCGGCTTTAACCTGCTGCTCGGGATTATCCTGGTCAGCCTCCTTATCTACGCGGTCATGGGCTTCCGCAATGCCGCCCTGACAACAATCGGCATCCCGTTTGCCTTTCTGGTCACCATGGGCATCATGTACCTGACCGGCAACTCCATCAACGAGCTCTCGCTGTTTTCTTTTGTTTTGGTCTCAGGGATCATTGTCGATGACGCCATAGTGGTAGTGGAAAATATCTACCGCCATATCCAGGCCGGAAAAAATATTCACGATGCAGTGGTCGACGGCGCCGCCGAAGTCTTCCTACCGGTTATCTCCGCCACCCTGACCACCATTGCCGCGTTTCTGCCCATGCTGATCATGTCGGGCTCCATCGGCGAATTCTTTGCCATCATCCCCAAGGCTGTAACCTACGCCCTGGTCGCGTCCCTGATCGAATGCCTGTTCATTCTGCCCATTCACTACCTGGACTACGGCCCCAGAAAAAACCAGACTCTCAAGCGGGGTCGCAAATACACCATACGCTGCGACACCCTTGAGTTCAAAGTGGAAGATACCCCGTTCATGGCCGGCTGCAGAATTTTTTTCAACCGGCTGCTGCAACTGGTTCTTCGTTATCGGTTCACCAGTCTGGCTATTCCGGCCTTCTTCTTCTGCCTGGCCCTGTTCATTGCCCTGGTCTCTCTATCCGGCAAGATGAACCTGATCAGGGTCACCTTTTTTCCCGATGATTATTCGACCTACTACGTGGAAGTCAACGGCCCGGTCGGCACCCCCATTGAAACCACCCATGCCCTGATTAAAAACATTGCAGCCGAGGTCATGGCCGACGGCCCGGGTATGGCGACATCAGCCCAGGGCATGGCCGGTTTCTACCTCAACGAGGATTACATGGCGGTCTGGGGAAATCACCTCGGCCACGTAGTCGTTACCCTGCCCGCTCTCCGGGATCGCAGCTTTGAGGATGCACCGAAAAACGACATTCTCGCCCACCTGGGCACCATGCGGAAGAAACTGGCTCATTTTACCGATTCCGGCTTCAGCCTTCGGATCCGGCCGGAAAAAGACGGGCCGCCCTCGGGCAAAGATGTCAACATTCGGGTACTGGGCAAACAACTCGATTCGGTCCAGCAGCTCAGCGGCAAGCTGATGCGATTTCTCCGACACGATCCTGAAACAGGCCCGGCCCTGATTGATCTTGAGGATAACCAGGGCCAGCCTGGCCGGGTGGTCCGCTTCCAGATCAACAGTGAACGGGCCGGCGAATACGGCCTGTCCACCGATCAGGTCGCGCTACTGGCTGCCGGGGTTCTCAACGGCCGGGTCGCGGGAAAATACCGGGTACTTGATGAGGAGCTCGACCTCAAGGTCAAGATCGATTCTACCGCAGACCAGGGATTACAACAGCTCATGCAGACCCCGATCATCGAACATCCCGACGGCCCGGTCCTGCTCGGCGATCTCTGCACACCAATCTTCAGTTCCGAGCCGGGCTTTCTCAACCGGTTTCAAGGCCTGCGGGCGATCACCCTGACCGCCAATATCCGTGAGGGCAGTTCCGTCTCCTCGCAGCTGGTTGTTGACCGGGTACAGACGTTCTTTTCAACAATCCGCAGTCAATATCCCGGGGTCGCACTGAATTTTGCCGGAGAATATGAATCAACCCAACGCTCCTACACCTCCCTGACCTATGCCT
>CAZPXI010000039.1:0-14228 GCA_964590715.1 uncultured Desulfobulbus sp. | reverse complement strand
TCATCCCGTTCCTTGCCGGTATAGCGGTACCGTTTCGCGGCCGCTTTTATATGTGCATTTTTCGCATGATACGCCGTGCCGCCATAGGGGAAGTACTCTTCGTAGCTGATCACCCGTGCGTTCTCGTCCAGTTCGGTGGTGGCTGAACCGAGGTGGTTGTTGATCTGGTAGCGGATGAGCTGCGCCGGTGATGGATCATGATTGGTATCTACGGTTTTGGTTTCGATCATGGCGACGCGTTGTTTGTCGTCCATGACATGCAGGGTCTCGCGCTCCAGCTTGACCGCTGTGCCATCGGCCTGGTATTGACGGTAGATCTCGAAACCACCGAGGTAGATGCGCTCGTCTTTTCTCTTGCCGTTTTGCCGTTCGGTGATCTTACGCACTCGCTGTCCTGAAGCGTCGTAGACATACCATGTGGTTTCCGGCAGCTTGTCTGGTGGCGGGGTGTTATTGACCACCTGCCTGGATGTGGAGGAGAGCTGATCCTGAAAATCCCAGCTCATCAGGCTCAGGTGGGGCATGGAGGTCATATTGCCGTGGGCATCGTAGCCATCACCGCTGACACTGTAGGTCTGGGTTTGGTTCGCCACCGTGGTTGCGCTGAGCCGGTTGCTTGTTTTTGCCGGTTCCAGCTGGCTGGCCTCTAAATGGTCATAGGTTCGTCGCCAGAGCACAGGACCGGGCGAGTCCAGGTTGTTTCCCGCATGATGGATCATGCTTTTGAAGTTGCCAACTTCATCGTAATCGTAGCGCTCCACATAGCGGCGCATCGCCTGTGGATCTCCGGGTACGGGATGGCCTTCCCGGTTTCGGTCAAAGGGGGCAGGCGCCGTATTTGTGGTGTGTTCGCGTCCTGAAGCGGCAACGAGGCGGTAGAGGGAATCGTATTGATAGTCGCTGCCTGCATCGATGCACTGGTTGGCAAAATAGACTGTGGACTGGGCCAGGTCGCGCTGGTGGGTGATGTTTCCTACCGGGTCGTAGGTGTAGCAGATATTCTGAATGCCGCAGGGTTGATCGGGCGGCGGGATTTCCAAAGCGGCATAAAGCGCCGGTGCTCTACCGCAGTCCCGATCATATGACTGGCCGCGGCGGGTATACAGACGGGTCAGCCGAAAGGTCTCTTGATCGTAGGCGTAGTGCGTTTCAGCGCCATTGCCGTAGGCGATCTTCACTCGCTGTCCCTTGGCATCGTAGTCGATATTCTCGACCACGGCATGATCGGCGCTCTCCGGGGCCAGCAGGTTTCCCGGCTCGCGGGTCTGTGCCAGCCAGACATGCACCGCTTCCAGCAGGCCGGCCTCGTTGTAGCTGGGCTGGGAGATATCGAATGTTGGCGATTGGGCCGTGCGGTCGTAGGGGGCTACCTGCTGGATGGGTCTGTTCAGCGCATCGTAGCGGGTTGATGAAGCAAAAAGCTCATCCTGCAGTGCCGGGGATGGTTCCCGTGACCAGTCGGGAATCTCCTTGTAGTTTCGGCAGAGTTGCCGGGTGCTTTGCAGAAGGTTGCCCTTGAAATCATAGGATTCGTTGGTGACGATTCCCGCGCCGTCACAGATTTTGAACACCCGGGTGCGCAGGTTGTTTGCCCTGTCGCCTGACTGGCTTTCGCCATATTCGATCTTTTGTATCAGCATCTCGGAATCGAGTGTGCGCGGATCGGATTGTTCATTGTCGCTGCCCTGGACGTATTGACGCACCGGCCGGCGCAACTCGTCGTACTCGCTGCGGAAGTGATGACCCCGGCTGTCCCAGGCATGGATGGGCCTGCCGGTGACGTCATTGAGCGTCCAGCGTTCGCCCGCTTCCATGCTGGCCTGGTGGATGGCATTCTGTGTGCCCTCGTTTTTCTCCGGCCCTGCGATGTCGTAGTCGTAACACATGACCTGTCGGCCAAGCGGGTCATACACTTCGTTTCCATTACTATCGACTGTCTTTTTCACGGCATCCCGAACAACACGCTGATTACCCTCGATATCCAGCTCGACCCGGGTTTCATACTTTTGCTCTACGCCATCGGCATCCTGGCCGTTGTCGGCAATGGTCAGGAATGGACGGCCCAGGGTATCGAGGAATGCCCGTGATGGGGTGCCGGCGTGCTCCCGTGTCCTGACGGCGGCCTTTGTCTCTCTGGCGCGCAGGTCAGGATCAGGATAGCGGGCAGCAAAATCAACACCATATTCGGAATCTGTTCGTAGTCCGTACCAGGTAGGAATGCAGTCAGTCTCGGGCAGCCGTCGGAAAAAATCGCCCACCTCCGGATCAGTTGCCGGTTCCAGAAGCACAGTATCATTCACGTCCCATGTCTCCTGATACCAAGGGGTGAAGAGCATTTTTTCCCAGCTGTGATTGGGATGGAGTGTGGCAACTATCCGGCCGACCGGGTCATAAAAGAGTACCGGGCTGACACCGATGCGGATATCGAACTCGAAATGATGCGTATCGGTAAAGAAGGGTTCGTACTGGCGGACCGGCTTGCCCTTGTTGTTGAAGATAGTCCAGCCGCTGCCGACCCAACGCGGGCTGACGTCATGATCGGTCATCATTGGCAGGTTGTCTGCTCCAACGAGGATATTGCCCTGCTCGTCCCGTAAAGGAACGGCTCCCGGCTCGGCCTGGATCTTCTTCTGGTTCTCCCTGCCGAATCCGTCGGAGTAGGAATAGGACTCCTGCCACCTGGCATTGTCCCGCCTATGCTGTTCACGCGCGAACGTATGAACAAAATTGGGCTGGCCGTTGTTCATCCAGTTAAAGAGGTTGTACTCCATCCGGGTAGTAGGGTCATCCAGTGTATCACCGGCGTTGGCAGGGTCTGTTGCGCCTTGTTTTCCCATCAACGCGGTTTTCACCACCATGCCAAGTTCATCGAAAGCGACAGCAGAGCGATTGCCGTTCGGATCAGCAATGAGCCAGGGTTGGAGAACCCGGTAGTCGTTGTCTGCCTGCACCCGGTTGTGCCGTGGGTCTTCACTGCTGACGGTCAGAAGGTCATATTCGTCATGGCTGATGTAGGTGCTGTTGCCGAATGGATCGACAGTGCCCCGCGGCATGTAGAAATGTTCCACCGCATTTTCGTGATAGAGCGGCTGTCCGGAGGGAATCCACCAGTGACCATTCCCCTCCAGATCGACGTAGCCACCCTGACCAGCTCCTTGTCCACCCAAAACAGCCGCGGGGTCGGATAGCAGTGCTTGTCCATCACGCTGAAAGACCTGTGTCAACAGGCCCGGTGTAAAGGCCAGCGTGTAGCTCTCGCCCGGCAGAGCCAGTTGCCCGACCTCTCCAAGCGGCAATAGATCGGTCAGATCATCGCGCCGATAGAGGGTGCGGAGATGCTCGATGCAACGTTTTCGCCTGGAACTATTGTCCGCTGTTTCTTCGTAGGGAATCTCCTCTGCCCTTGAAACAAGGTCGAAGTCATTACGGGTCCACTCGTCGAAGCTGAAACGCGTCTCCTGGTTTTCGGGATAACAGCCTGTCAGTTCATAGGTACGTGTCTCGGCAGGCAAAGGGGTGCGGTAGGCATCAGATTCGTCCACGGCATTCGTGACGGTGTTTTCGGTGTAAGTGATGAGCGTCCGGATCTGCTGTTTGCAGTCATCGCCGGTGGGCAGGCTTGGATCGGGCTGGCGCCTGCCGTAACCGATAGATATAGTTTTCAATACATTGCCGTATTTATCCACTTCCAGCGTCATGGCATGCTGGATGCGTGGATCGACCGGGTTACGCTCATAGTGACAGGTGAGCGCTTCCCGGGGATGAGTGAAGAAGATGCCATGGCGGTTGTCTCCCTGGGGTTGAAGCATACGAATGCTGAAATTTTGTTCGATGACCGTGTAGGGATGTTCTGCTTTATCCGTACCATCTTCGGCATAGACTTCCTGTCTGAGCATCATGCCCTTGAGAGCCCGGCAGGCTTCGCGCTCTTCATCCACTGTCGGATCTTCAGGAAAAATGGTATCGGGCAGGAGCAGCCTGCGGGCCTCTTCATCGGTGAGGCCGGGTTCTTTGTAGTATTCCTCCTCGTATTGGCGGGAGATCCTCTCTCCTTTCAGATAAGCGCCGGTATGGAACCAGGTTTTGGTATAGACCGGAGGCGTATAGGATGTCTCGTCCCAGTTGCCGTCGGAGGGATATTCTCCGTTTTTTTTTAGGGCGCCAATTTCCTCCGTATCCCACTGCTCGACCATGCCGAAGCCACGGAACTCGCGCTCAATGCCGTCGAAATAGCCGTGATGGTAGGCATAGCGGGTGACGAAGCGGTTGCGGCTGATGTGGTCATAGATTTCAACCCGCTCGATTACGTGGACCGGGAAGGGCAGCCGGGTGATCCAGGGTGTTCCGGCCTCCTTGTCCTTGAGGTAGAACTTCGTCGAAGGGGCATAGGCGATGTGGGTCTCAGCCCCCAGGTTGTTGACAATCTTTTGAAGCAGATGTGGCTTCTGCCCCATCAGCCTTACGTAGCGCATGGGCTGGGCCGCATCACCGGGAAGAGGTGAGGACCAGACCAGACAGGCGGTACCATTACTCAGCAGATCGACGGCCTGGATGCTTGCCAGGTTGTCCACATGCGGGAAAAGGTCGAGCACCTGCGGAGCGCTCCAGGCATTGCCGGACTGGTTGAAATAGAGGCGTACGCCTTCACCATGCAGATAGATGATGTCGGTGGTACCGCTGCCGTCGATGTCGGCCAGGCGGATGCGTTTGGAGTCGAACTGCTCCGGGCTGTCGAACAAGGGCGCGTTGTCCATGGTGACCTTGGCGCCAAAACGGCCATAGCCCAGGTTCGGCCAGTAGCAGACCTCGCCATTGCGGATACGCACCAGGTCGGTCAGGCCATCGCCGAAAAAATCAGCCAGATGGATTGATTCTGTGCCATCGGCAAAGACCAGGTGCGGTCCTTTTTCTTCATCAAGGGCATGAATAACCCGTCTGGCGGGAGCGAAACCGGCCTCGCCCAGGGAACGATGCCAGACAAAGGCCTCGTTTTCGGTAATCAGCACGTCGGCGTGGCCGTCTCCGTCCATGTCCACAAATCTCAGGTTGGGATCATTGGTGCTGCGATTAAGCCTGGAGGTGAAAGGACGAAAATTCTGCCAGCCCTCGTCCTCGTCATGTTCGTGCAGGCCGGGAGAAGGGCCGTCCATTACGACCAAATCCGGCTGACCGTCCCCTGCCAGGTCCATAAAGCGGGCACCTGACGCCAGGCTGAGATTGGGCATGACGGCCACCTGTTCTAGCGGGGCAAATTTTGCCTCGATATGTACTTTTTCCTTATCTCGTTTCTCATTGACAGGGCTGAGGTTGCGCTTGTAGAACCAATCGCCACCTTGTTCGGTAAGAATCCCGGGAATTCCCTCCCCGTGAAGATCCGTCCATTGATAGAGTGAACCGTCCAGTCCAATCGGTAGATTCTCAAGACTGCCGGAATCCACCGTCTCTACCGCTTCCTGAATAAGTGTTTCGCTGTAATCAAACTGAAGTGGTGGCAGGCTGCCTTTGGTGTAGCCATTGCCTTTGCGTTTGTAACCGGACTGGCTCACCTCGCGCAAAAAACTGTAAACCGGCTTCTTCGCATCAAGGTGATCCTGTTCATAGCCATAGGTGAAGTCGGTTGAACGGACAAGGCAATTTACGCCCACGCCTTCTTCTTCGGAAAAGTGATGGAATATCAGGACACGTCGGCAGAGCCGGGTGGTGCGGATTTCAAAGCCTGAGCGATAGGAGGAAAAGGGATCAATCCGGTAATCCCATTGGACGGAATCATCGGGCTTGGGAACTTCGGGATCGTGTTCGCCGTAATCAAAAACGACCTCGAACATCCAGTCGGCGGGTTCAATCTGTGCATCGGTCAAAAAGGGCGGCCGCCGTCCGCGGTTATCAAGCAGGGAGATACGGTTGCCGTAACGGATATGTTTTATGTAGCGATTGGCTGTGCGGCGGGAATCATCGGGATCGCCCCGGTTACGTTCACAGGCAAGGGTTGGATCAACGCCGGCGCCGTCTTCCGCCTTGTATTCATATAAGACCCCGTTGCCCTTGTCATCGCGTGTCTCGCAGATCAGCCAGCTGAAGATATGGCCGGGGTTTTCCGGGTCAACAATCCGTGAATTGGCATCTTTGCCGTAGATCGTAAGGATGTTGTCTCTGGATATGGAGCGCCAGTGCACATCTGTCGGATCATTAACGTTGGTCCACCGCTCAATACGGGCAAAGATCCCTTCGATGCGGGGCCTGTATCGGCGAACCCGATAGTCGTTGATCTCGTCCTCGTGAACAAACAACCGACTTTGACGGTCGCGCACCCAGAATCCATCATTATCCCGCCGGTATCCGGGATGATCGGCAATCCAGGTTCTTTCGGAATCCTGCCGAAAAACAGGAACCAGGTCTTCCGCGCCGGAGAGCAGAAAGACATCGGATTCGTCAGCATCATGGTATCGGGGAAGCCCCTTGTCCGTCTTGCGGGTGATTGTCGGTAGCCCCAGGGACCAGCCGAAACCGAAAGGACCGTTGCCGGTTCCGGAGTCATAGGAAAGTGAGAGGGAAGGGCCAACGCCGGAACGGCCGGGGCTGGTTGTAATGGGTACGGTCATGGAACCGGTGCCAGTGACCGGGTTGGAGGCAAATTTTTCACCAATTCCCCGAATGGCACCACCACCTTTGGGAAGAGAGATAGAAGGAACTGTAGAAGTATGTTCTCCATCAGGCTGGTCGGATGTATTCTTCAGAGAAGCCATTGCTTATCACCTTGTTGTTCAACCTGGATTTCAATCTGTCGTTTACAGGCGGAAAGACAATCAACAAATTTGAAAAAAATGAATATGCATCGTGATGATGCAACTCTATGGATTCAGTTTATATTGTTCCCCCCCTTAAATTTTGAACAGGGAAACGTTATCATTTCCTCCATCTTGTAGATTGACGCCCCTTTGAAATAAAAATAGCCGGACTACCTTTTTCCAAGGCAGCCCGGCTATCTGATACGACCCGTAGCTTTCCGTCCCTGTTTTTCGACAGGTTTGGCTTTATCTTATTCTAAGAATATATAATGACCTGCCCCATGGTCAAGGGAACGATGTGGTATTACTTCCCGTAATAATAGCTGAAATTCATGCAATCTGTTACAGCGTAACGGTTTTCGTAAATAAAAAAAACTGTTTTGGTTAAGGAAAAAAATATTGGCAAGTGGCCAGGCTATTGAATGGGCCGGCACAAGCATTGCCTTTCCAGCTGGATAACCATTCAATACTTCCCAAGCATCAACACAAAAAAAACGGGCGGGTTTGTAGAAACCGCGGTGCGGATGGCACAAGGCTTGGAATATGTCGACGAGTTCCTCGCTGCATCCGCTCTGCGGCGCTGCGCCATTTTTTTGTATACGGGTTAATTTCGGAAAAGCCTTTTCCAACCCCCTGTTGATCAACGAACCGGCATTGGTTGCCGGAGTAGATTTCTTGGTTGCCTCTTTCTTGTCCGAATCCGGTTCCAGCTGCTTCTGCAGGGTATCAAGTGGGGTAGTGCATGGCCCACCAATCTTTTATCTATCCTATCGAAACAGCACCCAGGCTCCTCATACCTTGAAGGCTGTCGACATGAGACGCAATTGTTCGGCCATTCTTGAAAGATCCTCGACACTCTCTCTGACCTGTGCCCCGGCACCGGTCATATCCTGGGCGGCCTGATTGACTTCGACGATGTCTTCGGCAATTTCAGTGGAAACCGACGAACTCTGGGAAACATTCTCCGTGACCTCCTGCAGCCCCTGGGTCGCCTGTCCCATGTTGTCGGCAATCTCCTTGGTTGTGGCTGTCTGTTCCTCGACTGCGGTGGCAATAGTGGCAACAATGATGTTGACTTCGTTGATCACCGCGGAGATTTGAGTAATCTGGGCGACAGTGCCCCGGGTTGACGTCTGTATTCCCTCAATTCTGGATCGTATCTCGCCGGTGGCCTCAGCGGTCTGTTTGGCAAGTTCCTTGATTTCGTTGGCCACTACGGCAAAGCCCTTGCCGGCCTCACCGGCCCGGGCCGCTTCAATGGTGGCATTGAGGGCCAGCAGGTTGGTTTGGTCGGAGATTTCGGTAATGGTCTCGGTAACTTTTCCGATATCATCGGCGGCCCGTCCCAGCTCGCCGACTTTTTCCGAGGCCGACTTGACATCGGTAACTGCTGTCTCTGTGATGGTGCTGGCCTTGGCAGTATTGAGGGCGATTTCGTCGACGGCTCTGGTCATCTCATCGGTCGCCGATGAGACCAGGCTGATATTGGTGGTCGCCTCCTCCACTGCAGCAGCCACGGAATTCATGTTGACGCTCATCTCTTCGGCGGCGGCGGCAACAGTCTCCGCCTTGCCCGAGGTCTGTTCGGAGCCGGCCGCCACCTGCTCCGAAACGGCGGACAGCTCCGTTGACGACGAGGCCAGGGTCTCCATCCCCTCGGCTATTTCCTTGACCATGGCGCCGATATTTTTTGTCACCGTGTTCATAGCATGGGCCAGCTGACCGGCCTCATCTTTCTGGTCAATGGCCAGCTCCTGTCGAAAATCTCCCCGGGCCAGGCACTCGGCAAATTCCTTGGCCTTAATCAGGGGCCTGGAAATGGCCTGGGAAAGAAACAGGGCGATGATCATGCCAAAAAGGACTATGACGGCATCAACTATCAGGATTCTGGAGTGGGTCTTTTCGGCAGCGGTAAGCATCTCCGTATCGGTGAGGGTCTTACTGCTGATCTCTTTTCTGATCTCGACCAGGAGATCCCTGATTGTAGACAGGATCGGCAGGGTCGTAGACTTGAAGCGTTCTGTCGCCCCGGCAAGGCCCTCTTTTTCTCCAGCATTTGCGGAGACACCCTGCATGGCTTTTCCGATTGCCGCTGCCGAGGCATGCAATTGCAGATGAAGTTGTTCTATTTCTTTCAACGGAGCGGCTATGGTGGGAAAAAGGTGCTCCGCCTCCTTGCGCTTGTCACTGTACAGCCACTTGCCGAAACGGCATTGATGACCATCGCTTTGAATGGTCAGAGGTCGACTGCCGCCTTCCAGGAGAAAGGTGCTGAGCTGCTCAACCCAGTTGAGATGGTCGACCTCGGCCTGTATGAATGCACCATCCAGTTTTTGACCACTCATAACCTCCTCGGCATCATTTACTATCGTCTTGATTCCGTCCAGGGACAGCACCCCAAGTCCCAGAGAAAACAGGATTAGAACGACCGTCCCGGCCAGGATCTTGCCTCTGATGCTCAAGTCTTTCCACCACTGCATAGCGTCTCTTCCTTTTTTTGCTGTACAAAAATATTTTGTGTTCTCGTCCCGGCCAGGGTGTTCTCTATTCACATGGTGCATCTTCCTCTAACGGGACAACCATGCTCCGACCTGCCGCCATCTGCTCCCGAAACCACCGGCCCGGTTGTTTGTCAAGCAACTTGGTAATCTGATCTGCAGGTAGGGGCGGGCTGAACAAATATCCCTGAATAAGCGAGCAGTCATGCTCATCCATAAACTGCAGTTGTTCTGTAGTTTCGACTCCCTCGGCTACCACTTCAAGACCGAGGCAGTCGGCCATATTGATGATCGTTGCCGTCAGGATGACATCATCGGGGTTGCCGGGCAGATCCTTGACAAAAGAACGATCGATTTTCAGTATATCAATGGGCAGCTGTTTGAGATAGGCCAGGGAAGAATAACCGGTGCCGAAATCATCAACGGAGATCCGTATCCCCATGTTTCTCAACTCCCAGAGCAGCCCGATGGCCAGAGTCTCATTTTCCATCATCAGGGTTTCGGTGATTTCCAGCTCAAGAAAAGACGGCGGCAGGCCGCTGTCAAGCAGGGCGTCATGTACGGTGGCAAGAAAGGTCTGTTCAGCAAACTGGCGGGGAGAGAGATTCACCGCCACGGAGACGGAAAACCCTCGTTTATGCCAGGTTACCGCCTGTCGACAGGTAGTGCGCAGAATCTGTTCACCCAACGGAACAATCAGGCCGCTGGCCTCGGCCAGGGGAATAAACTCATAGGGCGGGATAAGAGTGCCCGGTTCCGGCTCCCAGCGTACCAGGGCCTCGACGCCGACAACCTTTTCCTGCCGCGTATCAACCTTGGGTTGGTAATAGACTACAAATTCGTCATTTTCCAGGCCGTGACGCAAACGGTTGCTCAACTCCAGGCGGCGATGCAACTTCTCATTGAGTTCCCTGGTAAAAAGGGAGAAGGTGTTCTTTCCTTTCTCTTTGGCCCGGTACATTGCCAGATCGGCATTACTGACCAGGGCTTCGCCCTCTGTTCCGTCATCAGGCGCTATGGCAATACCAGCACTGACGGTCAAAAAAAACTGCTTTTCGTTGACGGAAAAGGGAGTTTGAAAGCTATCCGTGATTCGATCCATGGTCTGCGTTGCCACCGCAATGTCGTTGATGTCTTCCAGAAGAAGAATAAAGTCATCTCCGCCCTGGCGTGCCACTGTATCATGCTCGCGCACACACTCTCTTATGCGCGTCGAAGCCTGCTTGAGCAGCAGATCGCCGATGGTATGACCAAGGGAATCATTCACCTGTTTAAAATCATCGATGTCCACCATGAGTACGGCGAGTTTTCGATTTTTTTTGCAATGTCGCAGGGCAATTTTCAAGCGGTCGAGGAAAAGATGACGATTGGGCAGGCCGGTAAGGGCGTCGTGATAGGTCTGGAAATGGATCTTTTTTTCCTGTGTTCTCACCTCGGTCATGTCGTGGAAGACGCCGATAAACCGGTTGGCCTGGCGATGGCTGTCGAACAGGGAGGTAATGGTCATCTGCAGAGGACAGAGTTCACCGTTTTTCCGGCGATCCCAAATTTCCCCCTGCCATATGCCCTTCTTTTTCAGGCTGGCCCAAAGGTCTGCATAAAAGGGGAGATCATGCCGGTTGGACTTGAATATCCTGCTGTTTTTACCTATGACCTCGGCTGGAGCATAGCCAAGAATCCGTTGAGCGGCAGGATTGATCTTCTCGATTTTTCCGTTGGTATCCGTGATGACGATCCCTTCCACGGTTGTATCGAATATTTTGTCAAGCAGTGACAACTGGGCCTGGACATGTTTATGGCCGGTCACGTCCTGAAAACTACCGCGTCGACCGACAATGGCCCCGTTGTCATCACAGATATCCTCGTGGATAATCCGTATTACAGGGGTTGCCCCTTTCTGTTGGATAAGACGGATCTCATGGCTGCCCCTGGGTGCAAGCAATTTACCGCCGGTAAAAATCGAGATGGCCAGCCGTCGATCTTCGTGGTGAACGAGCCGGAGTATATCTTTGCCTCCGCCCGTAAATGTATCTCCATAAAGGTCTGCAAGGATATACAGTGTGTCGGAAAACGTAAGCCGGTCAGTTGGCTTGTCATATTGCCAGTAGCCAAGCCGGGCAATACGACAGGCGTCGTGCAGCTGCATCTCGCTCTTTTGCAATGCCTCTTCGGCCTGTTTTATCCTGGTAATATCCCGATTGGTGGATCGGCGGCCGATCCATTCACCTTCGGGGGAGAAGAATGGCTGACACTGGTGCCAGACCCATCGTATGGTCCCATCCCGGGTCAGGATGCGAAACTCTATCTCTGCAAAACTGTCATCGTGGTCACGACAGTCAAGATGACGGGCGTGATGTCTGAGCAGTTTGTCCCTGTCATCGGCATGAACGATATCAAAGAGCAGGTCCGGACGAGCCATGAACTCTTCGGGTTGATATCCGCTTATTCTGGCACAGGCCGGGGATATATACTTATAGGTCCCATCAGTCAGAATCCAGGCCTCCCAGTCACAGGAGGCGTCGGCAATGGCCTGGCAGTAGGCGGCAGCCTCTTCCGGCTGCAGGGACTCGCCGGGACGTTGAATCTGTTTTGTCATATAATCTTTTCATGATGTTTCGGCTGACACACTCGCCAACCAGCCAACGCTTTCTCTTGAAAGAGAGTAGAAGAAGTAAGAGACATCCCTACATTTGTAATAGTCTTTATCTTCTGCAAAAGATAATCGTTGAATTAAAACTGAAAGTCAACAAGGGGGTTACCCGGTTAAACTACGGTAAAAAATACTGCAGTTGACTGCTAAAAAAAAAGGGGGGAGGGAGGAAGGGCACCATCAGCAATGGGGCTCCGGCACAGGGATTTTGGAAAAATAGCTGAGGCTACTCCCCGATGGTGAAGTGGTCTTGCAGGTACTGGGCAAGGCCTATTTTTTTCTGGTTGATATGCAGTTTTTTTCTGATGGAACTTCGGTAGGCCTCGATGGAGCGAGGTTGCAGGCCAAGCAATTGGGCAATTTCCCTGGTGCGTTTCCCCTGTCTGACCAGATCGGCAACCAGGATTTCTTTTTTGGTCAGCCTCAGATCCGGGTTGTCGAGTTTTTTGATAAAGCTGTCTCCCAGATTGCGGAGGTGGCTGCGGATGGTGTTGAGATATTCAGCGCCCGGCTCCCCGCTCAGGTACTGCTCCAAAAGATCCAGGTAGGGGAAAACGGCTCGTTCCAATTGACTCAGGATATCTTGCTGGTGCTCTGCAACGTCTTTCTTCTGCAGGCGGACCAGAACCCGCAGGGCAGCATTAGCCTCTTCGACATCTTCGCTCTTCTCCTGCAACACCTGGGCGGCCAATTGCCGTGCCTTGATCTCTTTGCGTAATATCTGCTCCGTCCTGCGTAACCTGGTTATATCGTGTCCCTGGACAACAAGCCCTTTGCGGGTTCCGCCTGAGTGAAAGAGGGGCACTTTGACCACATCACAGATAATTTCCTTGCCATCGGGAAGATGCATACTTTTTTCACGATGGAACAGGCGCCCCTTCTGCCAGCACTCCTCGTCGCTCTTCCCGCATGCCAGAAAGATCTCGGCAAAATCAGGATACAGGTTAGCCAGCTCGACATCTGTTTTGTTCACGTACTGCTGCTCTTCAAATTGAAATATCTGCCGATAGGTTTCATTGGCCAGCAACACTCTGCCCTCACTGTCCTTGATACAGATAAGATCAGGGGAAGCATTGATCAGGGCCAGCAACTGCTCCCTTTGCTGCAGGCACTCGGTTTCCAACTGTTTACGGCGGGTGATATCCGTTGATATGCCGGCAATACCGGTTACAGTGTTATCACTGTCGACAATGGTGAACTTGGTGGACAGGTAGACATGGATCCCATCCGCAAGGGGAATTTTTTCCTCGAACTGTTGCACCCGGCCACTTGCCAGGATCTGTTGATCATGGTGCTGACGTATCCGGGCCTGTTCCGGCGGAAAAAGATCGAAATCGCTCCTGCCGATGATATCCAGGCCCTGGGGATTAAATAAATCATTGAAAAGCTTATTCACCAGCAGGTAGCGACCCGTTGCATCCTTCAGATAAATGATCGCCACGGAGTTGTTGATGATACTCTCAAGAAGCACGCGATTTTTTTCCAGCAGGGCCTTTGTCTGTTGTTCTTTGGTAATGTCGTGAAAAAAAGCCACCTTTGCCGGCACGTCATCAACACTTTTCAGCAGCGAGTCCGTAATCTCATAATGCTTATCATTTAGCCGTGAATGCCAGACCCTGCGAACGATTTTCCCCTTAAAGACTTCCTTGTTCTTGCAGGCCGGGCAGGGAGTAGCCCGGTTATGCAGGTAGTGAAAACATTTCTTATTCCGGGCAGGGCCGAACTCCTGCACAATGGCAGGATTTACATATTCAATATCATATTGTTGATTAACGATGTAGATGCCCTCTGGGATTGCCTCCAGGACACCAAAAAAACGATCGTGCTCAAGCAGTTGACATCGCTCAATCTGTTTTCTTCTGCTGATATCCCTGGATATGGTAAGAATAGCTTTTCTGTTGTCGACCTCTATGAGCCTGCAGTTAAGCTCCACCGGCATCAACCTGCCGTCCCGGCATACATGCTCACTTTCAAAAATAAGCGATCCCTGCTCCTGAAGAAGCTTTATACGTTTTTTAAGAGTAGGTTTAAACTGTTCACTGGTGATGGCTGCCACGGTCATGGAGGCCAATTCTTCCCGACTGTAGCCCAACCGTCGGCAGAACTCTTCGTTGGTCTTAAAAAAACGGCCGTCCATGTCGACAAGGGAAATTGCGACCCCGGCCTGCTCAAAAATGGTCCGGTATCGGTTTTGCTCGGCGGCAAGCTGTTTTTTCAGACCTGTTACTTCCCGCAACAGATCTTCATATGCTGATGAATCAGTCGCCATCAAAGACATCCTTACTGAGAAAAAAA
>CAZPXI010000038.1:0-14283 GCA_964590715.1 uncultured Desulfobulbus sp. | reverse complement strand
CTGGTGCAGGTCGGTTATCGAAGAGCCGGTGGTGGCGATCGAGTAATGGGGATACAGGGGCAGGGCGAGAAGACGATCGACCCCGGCGGCCTCCATTTCGGCCAGGACTTCACCGGCAAACGGGTGCCAGTAGCGCATGCACGGCCGGACGATGAAACGTCCGTCTTGATCGTCGTTCAGTGTCTGTTCAAGGGCTGCGGCTTGTTTTTTAGTGATCTTCACGATGGGGGAGCCGCCGCCGATTTTTTCATAATTGGCTCTGCTGGTCGGGGCTCTGCGCCGGGCAATTCGCCGGGCAATGAATTTCTGCAGAAAAAACGGGCCCAGCCGGATTATAAGACGGTCGGAAAACAGGTTGTAGAGAAACGGTTCTACATCGTCCTGTTTTTCCGGACCACCAAGATTGAGCAGGAGAACACCTGTGGTTGATTGTTCATTCATTGGGTAGTTGTTCCAAAATCAAGTCGTTACCGGGGGACAAGGAGGGAAAACGTATTTTGCCCCTTGATTTTTTCCATGGGCAATGCGTATAGTAAAGATATGACCAGTACGAATTCTTCATCGTCGACTTCTGCCTGTATTCTTCCCCTATCTATATACGTTCATACGCGGTGTTGCAAGAACAGGATTCTATCCTTGTTGTCGGCAATGCAAGAAGAGAAACCGGTCTGTTCCAGGCAGCGGCACGGGGTCGCTGACGACCATAATAGTGGAGGATCTGTATGGAATTGAAAGTTGAGGCCAGGCATTTGGACATGCGGAAGGGCTGGCAGGTGAAAATTGAGGAAGAGCGCGATAAGCTTATCCGGCATTATGCCAATTTTGTACTCCATCTACGTGTAACCATTGAGGCCACTCCCAGCTATAAAGAGGGTGGCTATGAAGTACGACTGGTAGCCTCAGTTCCCAATGATACTGTGGTTGTTAAACGTTGGGGCGAAAAAGTCCGGCCACTGCTTGTTGAGGCCTTTGATGTACTCGGCCTTCAGCTCAAGGAGATTGTACGGAAAAAACAGAACCATAAAAGTCCGAAAATTCCGGGTGCCGTGTCCGCTCTGAAGACCGCCGGGACCATCCGTCGTCTTTTCCCGGAAGAATCCTACGGCTTTATTCTTACTTCTGATCAACAGGAGGTGTTTTTTCATGAGAATTCTCTGAAGGATGTCAATATGGCTGATCTTGACGAGGGGGATGAAGTCCTGTTTGTCATGGAAGACGGAGACAAGGGGCCGCAGGCCGCCTGGGTGAAAACGGCGTCTGCCTGATTCTTCAAGCCCTGTAAGCTGTACTAAAAACCCCTGCCCGGACGGGCAGGGGTTTTTTTGTTGTGAGTGGTGGAAAAAAACAGTTTACTGTTGCCTTTACGACAATTTTTGAAGAGGATAGCTTTGTTTTTGGTGCCGGTATCTTTTTGATGGAAAACCAGGGGAGTGAGATGAATAGACCTGAAGTATACCTTGTTGACGGCAGTGCCTATATCTACAGGGCCTATCATGCCATTCGACCCCTGAGCAACAGCTCAGGCCTGCCCACCCACGCGGTCTACGGCTTCACCACCATCCTGCGCCGGATCCTGCGGGAGAAAAACCCGCAATGTCTGGCAGTGGCCTGGGACACGAAAGGACCGGTGTTTCGCCATCGGCTCTATCCGGAGTATAAGGCCAACCGTCCGCCCATGCCCGAGGATCTGGTTCCGCAGATTTCTTATATTCATAAGGTGGTGGATGCCTATAATATTTTCAGCATGGAGCATGAGGATCTGGAGGCCGATGATCTGATAGCCTCCGCCACCCGTCGGCTGGTTGAAAACGGCTGCAGGGTTGTCATTGTGTCCGGGGACAAGGATCTGCTGCAGCTGGTTTCCGGGCAGGTGACCCTTTGGGATCCCATGAACGACAAGCTGATGGATGAGGCGGCGGTGGAGAAAAAATATGGCGTCCGGCCGACCCAGCTGCTTGATTACCTGGCCCTGACCGGTGACAGCGCCGATAACATTCCCGGAGTCCCCGGGGTCGGACCGAAAACCGCGCAGAAACTGATCGCCGCCTATGGCTCTCTGGAGGGCCTTTATGCCGAGGTTGACGGTCTGAAAAAATCAAAGATGAAGGAGCGTATCATTGAGCATAAAGATGATGCCTTTCTCTCGCGCGATCTCATTCGGCTCTTTGAGGATGCCGAGGTTCAAGGTGAGCCGGAAGCCTACGCCGTTCATGAACCGGACACGGAAAAGTTGCGCGAGCTGCTGACGGAATTGGAATTTTCCAGCCTGCTTGCCGCCGATGCCCCGGCCCGAAAGGTTGATACCGATGCATTCGTCCTGGTCCAGACCGAGGAGCAGCTTGAAGCGCTTGTAGAGCAGCTGGCCGAGGCCGACCGGTTGGTGGTGGATACCGAGACCAGTTCGCTGGATGCATTGTCAGCCGATCTGGTCGGGGTTTCGCTCTGTTTTGATACGAAAAAGGCCTGGTATATTCCCTGCGGTCACCGTGATGCCGAAGGGGCTCTGCTGTTGGATCAGCTGGATAAAGAGACTGTGATTTCCGCTCTGCGTCCGTTTCTGGAAAGCCGCGTGCTGCCCAAGATCGGACATAATCTGAAATATGACTGGACCGTGCTGTCGAATCCGGATAACGGCGGAGTGGTGCTGCATGGCCCTCTGTATGACACTATGATCGGGGCCTGGCTGCTGGAACCCGGGCGCAGGTCGTATAAACTCGACGATCTCTGCCGGGAAATTGATATTGAGATGACCTCTTTTTCCCAGGTGACCAGGGGGCTGAGCGGTGACGGGATATTCAGTAAAGTCGGCCTTGAGCAGGCAAAAAATTACAGTTGCGAGGATGTCTACGGAACCCTTCGTCTCTTTGAACTGCAGCAGCCCCATCTTGAAGACCTGGGGTTATGGAAGCTGTTTGCCGAAGTCGAGGGTCCGCTGGTCCCGGTGCTGGCCCAGATGGAACGACACGGCATCCTGGTTGATCAGGAACGCCTGCAGGAGCTCTCGGTTGAGTTCTCCCGGCGTCTGCTTGTTCTTGAGCAGCAGATTTATGAGGTCGCGGGCAAGGAGTTCAATATCAACTCATCTCAGCAACTGGCCGAGATCCTGTTTGATGAGCTGGGGCTCCCCAGGGGGCGGAAAACCAAGACCGGATATTCGACCGATGTCAAGGTGCTGGAGAAACTGAGCTTAAATCATGAATTACCTGCGCTGATTCTGCAATACCGAAATCTGGCCAAGCTGAAATCGACCTACGTTGAAAAACTCAGTCATCTTGCCGCTCTGGACGGGGGACGAATACACACCTCGTTTAATCAGTGCGGGACCGCGACTGGACGGCTCAGTTCCTCAAAGCCGAACCTGCAGAATATCCCGATCCGGACCCCGGAGGGACGACGGATCCGTTCGACTTTTGTGGCCGGAGACGGGCTTCTGCTGCTTTCCGGGGATTACTCACAGATAGATTTACGGGTACTGGCCCATTATTCCGGCGACCCGGTACTGGTGGAGGCCTTTCGCACCGGCCGGGACATCCACAGGAAAACGGCGTCAGAAATTTTTTCCGTTTCTCCGGAATTGGTGACCGGCGAGATGCGGCGGGTGGCAAAGACCATAAATTTTGGTATTGTCTACGGGATGTCAAGCTTTGGTCTTGCCGGTCAGCTCCAGGTAAGCCGCAAGGATGCACAGACTTTTATCGACCGTTATTTTGAGCTGTATGCAGGGGTCAAAACCTTTATGGAGACCATTGTTGCGCAGGCGGAGGAGGACGGCTTTGTCACCACCCTGCTCGGCCGCCGCCGACAGCTTCCCGAGATCCACAGCAGCAACCGGGCCCGGCGTGAGTTTGCCCGGCGCACGGCCATCAACACGCCTATTCAGGGGACGGCGGCCGATATTATAAAGCTGGCCATGATCGAGGTGGACAGGGTTCTTCTTGCTGAGGATCTTCAGGGGCGGATGATCCTGCAGATACATGATGAACTCGTGCTGGAAGTTCCCGGGCAGGAGGTGGAAAAAACATCCGACCTGCTTAAACAATCCATGGAAAAGGTCCTGTCCCTTGCCGTGCCCCTGACGGTCAACCTGCAGACCGGTCAAAATCTTGGCATGGAAGGGTGATTTTTCGGCAATTATTCTTGAATCCGGAAAAAGATTGACGGTTCGTCTCCTTTTCCGGATTTTTTTTATTTTTCGTTTCAGCAGCTGAATGCAGTAATTAGTTAATTATTTAAAATTACTTGAATTCGGTAAAAAATATTTTGTTGGGACTGATTATTGCAATAGTAAAAGCGAGTACAAAAAGTTGAAGCGGAGGAAGAACTATGAGTCCACGTCAAGCCGTTCGCATTCTTATGTTGAGCCCTATTTATTTTCGCCTGCGACCAGTTGTCCGTTGGCAGTTGGTTCGAGAGTATTGCAAAATGATGAATGCCACCCTTTCATCCATTAAATAAGGTTGTTATGAAACAGGAAGATCCCGCCGGAGCGCAGTCAGACCGACGCAGCCACAAACGTTTTCGCGTCAAAGAGGGAGCCCTGGCTTTTCTTGACACAGTACCCGGAACCATTGTTGATATCAGTGAAGGCGGCATGGCCATTCACTATATAGTCTTTGAGAAAGAGCCTGAACGCCGGTTCCGGCTTGATATCTTTTTTGCGGCGGATGATTTTTATCTTGCCGAAATCCCTTCCGAACTTGTCAGTGATGTTCGGTCCCAGCCTGAATCACAGTTTAGTGCTGTTCGGGTCAAGCGTCTTGGAATCCGTTTTGGAGAACTTGACGATGAGCAGAAGGCCCGTCTGAAATATTTTATCCTTCACAATACCGTTGCTGCGGCGTGATTTTTTTCCCAGGCCAGGTTTTTTTTGAAGTTCTTTTTCGTTACCTGGAGAACAATTCCGTCCGACAATATCGTATCCCGCTTCCCGGCCCGGTCGCTAAGGCGCAGCACGTGGAACCCCAAGGCTATAATTTCTGCTGAACACCCAGGCGCCTTCGCCGGATAGGCTACTATGACCGCTGGTCAATAGCGACAAAGTCTCGGGCAGGTTCACCGATATAGACCTGTCGCGGCCGGCCGATTCGGGTCGTCCTGTCCTCACGCATCTCTTTCCACTGGGCAACCCAGCCCGGCAGTCGGCCCAGGGCAAACATGACGGTAAACATATTTGACGGGATACCGATGGCCCGATAGATAATACCGGAGTAGAAGTCGACATTCGGGTACAGGTTACGCTTTACGAAATATTCATCATTTAAGGCAATTTCTTCCAGTTTCTGAGCCAGATCAAGGAGTGGGTCGGAAACTTCCAGTACGTCGAGTATTTCGTGGCAGGCGGATTTGATAATCGTGCCCCGTGGGTCAAAGGTACGGTAGACCCGGTGCCCGAATCCGGACAGTCGGAACGGATCATTTTTGTCTTTTGCCTTGGCAATATATTTCTCAAAATCACAGTCGTCGGCGTAGATGGTTTCCAGCATTTCAAGAACGGCCTCGTTCGCTCCCCCATGCAGTGGTCCCCATAGGGCATTTATACCTGCGGATATGGAGGCGTACAGATTGACCCCGGCGCTGCCGGCCATCCGAACCGTGGCAGTTGAACAGTTCTGTTCATGGTCGGCATGAAGAATCAGCAGCTTATTTAGCGCTGCAACCACCTCCGGCCTGACCGTATACGGCTTGACCGGTTTATCGAACATCATGTTGAGAAAGTTGCCGCAGTAGGAAAGATCATTGCGTGGATAAACCAGTGGATGCCCGACGGATTTCTTATAGGAAAAGGCGGCAATGGTTCTAATCTTGGAGATGAGGCGTGCCGCCGTCATTTCACTGTTTTCCAGCGGATCATCACCCATTTCCGGATAGTAGTTGTGCAAGGTGTTGACCATGACCGAAAGGATGGACATGGGCGAGGCATTGGGCGGAAAATGATCGAAGAAATGCAGCATGTCTTCGTGGAGGAGGGCAAAACGTTCAAGCAGTTCCTTGAAGTGTTCGAGCTCTTTTTCGTTGGGCAGTTTTCCGTGCTGCAACAGGTAGGCAACCTCGATAAACTGGCATTTTTCAGCCAGATCCTCAATGGCATACCCACGGTAGCGGAGAATACCCTTATTGCCGTCAAGATAGGTGATTGAACTGGTGCAGGATCCAGTATTCTTAAAGCCCGGGTCAAGGGTGATGCAGCCGCTGTTTTGCAGAAGTCCACTGATGTCGATACCACGGTCCCCTTCCGACCCTTTGACGATCGGGAGGGTGTGACTTTTTCCATCTATAATAAGCTCTGCGGTTGTGCTGTTCACGTTGTTCATCATAAGCCTTGTCATTTAATTCCTTGGTCTCAGGGTTGTCTTGTATATGTCCTTGCGAACAGAGGTTGCCTGTCTCACCGGATAGAGAGAAAGATAATGCTGGGAAACAGAGGTTCGGGTACAATACAGAGAGAATTTCGCCAGATCGCCTTGATAGTATACTGCATAAAAAAAGGCTTTCTTTATGTATAAGCAGAAAAATATAGCAGAAAAGGCTTGAAAAATCAAGTCGAATGAAATTGGTGTGTTGTATGTTTAGACTTTATTTTTTTTTAACCTGTTGAGATAATAACTAAAAACCGTATCATGATTGTGAGTCCACCTTGAGGGTGTCCTTAATTGTTATGAATCCGTGACGGGTGATTGTCAGAGACTGCACGGGCAGGATACGTATGGATAGATTTATGGATGAGAGAAAAAAACAGCGACAGGCCATTGCCAAGGCCATGGAATATGCAGTTGGCGACGGCAGTATGCAGGCTGCGGCCGATCTACTTGTACAGTACAGGGATGACAGGATTGCCCTCGACCTGCTGTTGGAGTTTTATTCCTACCTGCCCGAGGCCAGAGCGGATCATGTGCAGGAAATACGAACAGTCGCCCGCTCCGGGGGGCTGTTCCTTCTAGCTGCCATAACAGAACTGTCTGCTTATATGTACTTGGTTTCAAGTGAGGGGGTGGAATTCCATGGTGCTGTAGATCAGGGCTATCTTGATCAGGATCTGCTGGATTTCTTTGGTTTCCAGGATCTGGAAGCCTTCCGAAAACAGTGCGGTGCCGGCGATGATCTGGCCACCTACGAGCCGCTGCAGATGGACGAGAATGTCTGTCCGGCCTGCCATACCGTTACCGGTGAACTGCACGAACTCGGCTGCCCGGTGGAAATCTGTCCGTGGTGCGGGGGACAGTTGATTCACTGTTCCTGCCGTTTTGAGCAGTTGGAGGTCGAAACCCTCAGTCGTCAAGAGGAGCTTGTCCGCCTGGAGGCCCTGCTGGATGAGCGCGGTCGTGTAGCCTATTCTCCAGATCAGCGCCCCGGCTTTGCTGATGAAGGCCCGGGAGTAGTTATAGACTGATGGGAGAGCTGATGAGCGGTCTTGACTGGTGGAAACGGGAGAATTACCCGGTTGCCACGGGGAATACAACAACGGAACCAGACCAAGGCTCCTGCAGCTATGGATGACATCTCCCAACCGGTACCACCTGTAGAAAGGGGCGCCGGTCGGGAATTGTTTTGTCGCCAGCCGGTTATCGCTCTTTAAGCGATTCCAGATATTGAAAGAGATCGGAGTCCGCAGACAGAATCAACGACGTGTTGCCGGTAATGATGTTCTTGTAGCTTTCCAGGCTTTTCTGAAAGGCGTAGAACTCCGGATTTTTAGAGTAGGTCTGGCCATAGATCTGTGTAGCTTCGGCATCAGCTTTACCCTTGATCTCCGTGGCTTCCTTTTGCGCCTTGGAGGTGATTTCCTTGAGTTCACGATCCACCCGGCCAAGAATTTCTGCTTTCCGGCCTTCACCAAGAGACCGCTTCTCGGCCGCAATTCTTTTTCGTTCCGATATCATCCGATCATACACCTTTTCCCGGACCGAATCGATATAGTTGACCCGTTTGAACATGACATCGATCAGCTCAATGCCGTATTTTGGGGTAATCTTGGAGGCAATCTTAAGAACTTGTTCGCTGATCTTGTCCCTTCCCATCTTTGGTGGTTTTGTCATGTCCCCGGACTGGGCGGTGGACATGACCGTGGACAACATGTAGTCCGGAGACCAGTCGGAGCTGCGGATAATCTCGATCAGATTATTTTTATTGACCATATCCCGTACCGTACCGTTGATGATGTCATCAAGAAGGCTTTGCGCCCGCCTCTCGGTGCCGACCGCCTGCAGGAACGTAAGTGCATTGGAAATCCGCCAACGGGCCGTATTATCTATGTAGATAAAAGTTTTATCGTTGGTGGGAATCTGATTTGGATCACCGTCCCAGATCAGGATTCTCTTTTCGAAATATTGGACATGCTGAATAAAAGGCGTTTTGAATTTCAGACCGGCTTTGGTGACCGGATCGCCGACTGGGGCACCGAACTGGGTGATGACCGCCTGCTGCCCTTCTTTCAGAATGTAAAAACCGTCCCAGGCCGTGGCAATGAGGCCGAATACGACAATGAGTACAATAAATTGCAATATATTTTTCATGGCTGTCCCTTATTTATTTGTCCCTGATGCTTCCTGTTGTCGTTTCGAGAGATCAAGGAAGGGGAGAAGGTTCTGCTGTTTTTTATCCATCACATAGATCTGGGCAACAGCGGGCAGGATCTCCTGCATGGCTTCCAGGTACATGCGCTGCCGGGTTACCTCTGGTGCCAGCGCGTATTCTTTGAGAATAGCATTAAACCGGTTGGTTTCACCCTGAGCACGATTGATACGCTGAACCGCATAGCCATGGGCCTCTTCAACGATCTGTTTTGCGCTGCCTCTGGCCTTGGGGATCACTCTGTTGTAGGTCTCTTCGGCCTCGTTGACAAGTCGTTTCATATCCTGGTCCGCCTCATTGACCTCGTTAAATGCAGGTTTGACCTTATCCGGCGGATTGATATCGAGCATCTGCAGGGTCACTATCGAAACCCCGGCCTCAAGGTTATTCAATTGTTCCTGAAGCTCTTGTTTGGCGTCTCCGGCAAGAATTTCGCGGTTGCTGAGTACGTAATCAAAGTCCATGTTACCAACAATGCGGCGGGTAGCCATTTCCGAGGCATCTCGAATTGCCTGGGGGACATTGCGGACTTTAAAAAGGAAGTTGACCGGATCGCTGACTTTATACTGCACGATCCAGGCAACGTTGATGACGTTTTTGTCCCCGGTCAGCATCAGAGATTCCATGTCGAATCCACGCTTATCAAAAACAGAATTTTTTCCGGGGATTCGAGTACGAAAGCCGAACTCTTCCTTGCGGACGGTTTCCACATCGACCTTGGTCAGATCCTCCATGTACGGCAGTTTGAAATGGAGACCAGGTTGTGTTGTCTTGGCATATTTACCAAAGCGAAGAATAATCCCGACCTCTCCCGGTTCAATGGTGTAAAATGAAGAGTACACCCCCTGAAAGATGAGGAGGGCGAGAACAATCATGATAACCTTTCCAATGCCAGGGGCAAAGTTTACGGGGTCGGATGGGGTCTGGTTGTTGTCGCCCTTGGGCTTCTGCTGCTCCTGACCGGTAAAGGAGTCGCGTATTTTCTGGATCAGGGCGGCCAGAAAATCTTCCGGCGAGGAAGGTTTCTTTTTCTGCCCCCATGGGGGCTGTTCATTCATGGGCATGGAAATCCTCTATTGTATGTACAGGTTGATTTACTTGAATTCTTGTATTTCAGGCAGCATTAAAAACCGGAATGAAACTGCTTACAAGTCTTTTCTCATGCCCCTGAATAGGTAAGCGTTTACCAGCGGCATGGATACAGCCGAGGGTACATAAGCCTGCCGCAATATTTCACCCTTGTTTTTGGCTGGGCTTCCGGCGGATTTTTAAAAAAGTGGAACTCCTGAGCTGCGGGCGGCCAGCCACCAACAGGTTACGATGAGCAGGATGGAGCTGATGAAAAGAGTTTGTTGGAGGGGGTGATTGTCGGTTGCCTCGGAGAGTCCGGTTGCGGTGACCAGCAATCCGGTAAGAATGCCGCAGCAGAAACCCAGCAGATGAGCGCCCAGGTCGGTTCGTTCACCTTCGGTGCCGAGAAAGGCAAGCAGGCTTAAGCCTGCACCCAGCGGAATAATAATCCCCATGGGAGAAAATTTTCTTCTTTTCAACTGTAGGCCTGTGAAAAGACCAATGGCGGCAAAAATTGCGGTGGAAAAACCAACCGAGTGGTGGGGCGTACTCCTGAACGCTATGTTGAGCAGGTTGCCGGATCCCCCGGCCAGAAGCAGCAGGAACCAGCCGGTTCCGGAACCGATGGTTTTGCAGAGCAGGTGAACCATGAATCCACCGATAATACAGTTGCCCAGCAGGTGCACGCCGTCGGCATGCAGGCTCAGGGCGGTAAAAAGACGCCACCATTCTCCATGATCAAGGATGCGGCTGCTGTCGATGGCCCCGGCCTGAAACCAGGGATTGGTTGGTTCCCAGCTGCCGGTGACTTGATAAAACAGGAACAGCCCGCCGATCATCAGTAGAGTCGGCGGCTGTATGATTTGTTTTGGTTCCTGCAGGTAGGCCGGCGGCGGAGGCCAGTTTCTGTTTTCTTCCAGATAGGCCTGCAGGTGGCGGCCGGCCATGTCTTCATCCTCGGGTTGAACGAAAAGGGCTGTTTCGGTTTTCAGGTGATCGATACCCATGGCGGAAAGAACCAGGGAGCAGGCGGCAAGATGCTGCTCGGAACCTCGGGCAACCGGGCAAAGTTCACCGGTAGTCTCAGGTTGTTGCTGGATATGTAGAGGTTGATTTCCCATGGACTGTAGAGTTTAATCGGATGCTTTATGGACATGGCCTGGGTTAAAGCAGGTCGGCGATGGGGCGGGCGTAACCCTTTTTTGAGGCATCAGTGTACTCTTACCCTAAGTTTAAACCATGACAAGTCAAGCATGAGTTGTTACTGTAATCGGACATCTTTTTTTTTAAAAGCTGGTTCATTTTTTAAAGGAACATACATCATGGGTGTAATTGTACGAAGGCTTTCGCCTTTTTTGTTTATCCTGATCGCCTTCTCCCTTATCGAAGCGGGAATTACGGCTGATTATGCGGATGCCCGCTCTCGTGGCGGAGGGCGTTCTTTCAGGCGCTCTGTGCCGAAACAGAGGACTCCGGCGCCTTCACGGATGAACAGGCAGCAGTCCGGAAAGTCAGGTTTTGGCCGCGGGCTGGCTGGTGGTCTTTTAGGCGGTGCTCTGGGCGGGATGCTGTTCGGCAGTATGTTCGGCATGGGTGGCTCGGGTATGGGCATCCTACCGCTGTTGATTCTCGGCTTTATCGGCTATTTTTTTTATAAAAAATTTGTCACCCGACCTAGAGGAGGCTCATCGCCGGGATTTCGACCGCCGCCGTCATCAGGCGGAAATCCCCAGTCCGGCTTCGGACAGTCGTCGGAGGCAACTCCGCCGCCCGTACCTCCGATACGGGAACAGACCCTGGAGGATGGTCTGGCTCAGATCCGGCAGACCGATCCCGGTTTTGATCCCACGTATTTCAAAGAGATCGCCTCGGACGTTTTTTTTAAGGTCCAGGCCGGATGGATGCGGCGTGATCTCAGTGCCCATGGCCAGCTGCTCGGTGATACACTGGCAAAGGAGTATGAGCAGCATTTTGCCGAAATGCGGGCCAAGGGTGAGATAAACAAACTGGAAAGCATAGCCATTCGTAAGATTGATATTGTCGATGCCGGCAGCGATGGCCGGGAGGATTTTGTCACCGTGCTGTTTGCCGCTAATTTGCTGGACTACACGGTCGACGAGAACAGTGGTGATGTGCTCAGCGGAAGTATGACCGATCCGGTCAAATTCGCCGAACGGTGGACCTGGGCCAGACCGGTGGGGACGGAAGAGTGGAAGCTTGAAGGTATTGAAGAGGATCAGCCGTAGATGAATCCGGCTGATTGATTGAACCAATAAGAATGTAAGGAAAAAGAGTATGACACAGGCACAGCACGGCGATACCGTAAAAATTCATTATACCGGAACTCTGGAAGACGGGACTGTTTTTGACTCTTCTGAGGGGAATGATCCCCTGGAGTTTACCTTGGGCAGCGGCCAGGTGATCGTTGGATTTGAAGAGGCGGTCACCGGTATGAAAAGCGGTGATAAAAAAAAGGTCGACATCCCGGCCGACAAGGCCTATGGGCAGCGCAATGATGAGATGGTCCTCAAGGCTCCCCGCGACCAGGTTCCCTCAGATATTGACCCGGAGGTCGGGCAACAGCTGCAGATGGGCGGTCCCAATGGTGAAACGGTTGTTGTCCGGGTCACCGAAGTCACGGATGAGCACGTGACCCTGGATGCAAACCCGCCGCTGGCCGGTAAAGATCTGACCTTTGACATTGAGCTGGTCGCTATTGGCTAAGACTGTTCAACCTGCTCCAGCTTTGTTTCGCCCCATACAGGCGATGGCAGCCGGACGCCGGTACCTATGTTCCAGCATAGTTACACGCCCTGATTCCTTGGTGGGAATCAGGGCGTTTTTTATTGCCGCTGTCAAAAGGCAGAGACATACATTTCACAAAAGGGCGGTGGCGTTATCAAAATAAAAGAGCAAAGACGGAAGGACAATCAGCGGGAAGAGGCGCTCACCGGTGCACTTTGTCAGGCACTGATAGTGAAAAAAGAGGTCTGTCCGGACAGGTTTGATGATCCGGCAGCCGAAAACAGGCCGATACAATGCCCGGACGGCTGTCATGCCTGTTGCAGGCTCGGCGTGGTGTTAGATCTTACCTCGGTGGAATCTCTAATGATTTTTTTATTAAACAGAGAGGTGATAGCCATAATTGATGAGTATATCAGGCTCCATGATCATACGGAATACTGTCCTTTTATGATTATGGATAAATGTATTATAAATGCCTACAAGCCGTCCGCCTGTCAGATGTATATGCCGTTTGAATATAATAAAAAGCCGATGTGTTACTATCTTGCAGGGGATGAACTTCTCGCGCGGAATAATCTTTCGCTGGAATATACTCTGAATTCAAGTTCGTATGATATCCATGGATTTATGATGAAGATCCAGAGTGATCTTGATCAGTATGTATCCCATTCGTTTTTTAAGAATATCTATGATGGTACACGGTGGTGGAAACAGAACTACCAGACACTGCCGGAAGATACCCGAATCTGTCTTGAATCCATCTTGAGTGAAGACTCTATCGGTCTGCAGTTCGCCCATGATTTTAAATTTGAAGAGGCACTGATGGCAGGCCATCAGGCATACGCTGATAAAGTTGCCGAACAATCAACAGGGTCTATAACAGGCCGTATGCAAACCAAAACGTAAAGTTTCCGTGGATTTTGTTCCTCATCCGGGTGGGGATTTTCGAAAAAGCACTGACTACTGACAAATATTTTGTCCACCCATTCTGCAGGCAGGTTGAAATTTTGTTGACCACTCCGCAATAAAAAAAAGGGGTTACAGTAAATGTACTGTAACCCCTTGATCTTTTAAATGGTGCCGAAGGGGAGAGTCGAACTTCCACGAGCATGCGCCCACTAGACCCTTCCACCAGCTGACCAGGCAGGAAGACAAAAAACTTCTCAAAGGGACCAGATGGCTGCTTCTGAAAAACCCGGAGAATCTGAATCCTGACAAAGATGAGCCCAAGCGCCTTCAGGAAGCATTGGATATCAACACTCCGCTTACCACTGCCTATTATCTCAAGGAAGATCTCCGGCAGCTCTGGTCCCAGCCAACCAAAGAACATGCTGCTGTATTTTTAGAAAGTTGGCTGCAGCGAGCATGGTCAACAGGCATCCGATCAATTATTTCTGTTGCCAACACACTTGCTGCCAGACGCAGTGGCATACTGGCTTGGTATGACTGCCGGATCAGTACCGGTCCTCTTGAAGGGCTCAACAACAAAATCAAAACAATGAAACGACAGGCCTACGGGTTCAGAGACCTCGAGTTTTTCAAAATGAAAATCAAGGCCATTCATCTCTCAAGGTACGCACTTGTCGCATGAACCATAATGGGCCTTATGTGACACAGTGCGCTTGAGTACGCGACAGCTTTGCAGGTAGTGCGGTCGCTACCCCCAGCTTGCCGCTTGAAGCGGGGAGAAGAAAGAGGGACGTCGCTGTAACTAACTATTTTAGCGCAGATTTAATTGGGGTCTGTCCCTTATTGTTTTTCTATTGTTTCCTCTATTGTTTCCCCTATTGTTTCCGATCGATTTGCTCTCTTCCAAACCCCGCAAAATTCATTTATCAAGACCTTGCTGCGCATGGTGGCTTGAAAATGATAGGGATAATTTTCAGGAAACTTCAGTTT
>CAZPXI010000037.1:6679-14522 GCA_964590715.1 uncultured Desulfobulbus sp. | reverse complement strand
AGGTGACCAGCGGGACGATCAGGATGACCTGGCCGATAATCATGGCCTTCTGGGTGTAGAGCAGTTCAAAAGAGCCCAGTAGGCCCCGCCGGGAGATAAAGGCGTAGACCAGCAGGCCGATAACCACGGTCGGCAGTGCCAGCAGGGTGTTGAGAAAAGTCAAAACCAGCCGTTTGCCGTAAAAGTTGGAATGGGCAATTATAAAGCCGCAGGGAATGCCGACCACTGATGCAATCAGGGTCGAGGTACTGCTGACCTTGAGCGACACCGCAACGATATTCAGCAGCTCCGGATCCAGGGAGAGCAGGAGGAGGGCGGCTGATTGCAGGCTGTCGAGGAGAAGGGACATGGGGTATTGGGTTCTGAGTTCTGAGTTCTGAGTTCCGGGTTTGTACCCCGGGCAGGAATATCTTATCTGATTACATCAGGATAAAAAAGCTGTTTTCCTTCAAGCCGGTATGCACCAATCAGTTTCTGTCCCCGCGGGCCGGTCAGCCATTTAACCAGCTGCATGGCCATCTCATATTTGACCTGGGGATACTTCTCCGGATTAACGGGGATGATCCCATACGGATTGGCCAGTTTCTTGTCCCCTTCGACAAGAATCTCAAGCTCGACCGGCGGAATTTTTCCATATCTGTATTTAATATAGGTGCCGCGGTCGGAAAGGGTATAGGCCTGTTTTTCATCGGCAAAGGTCAGCGCCTTTCCCATGCCCTGGCCAATGGAAAGATACCAGTCCTCAGAGTCGGCCGGCCATTTTGAGGTGATCTTTTTCATCTTCCCCTTCTTAACGATTGTTATGGTATTCTCAACCAGTTTAACTCCGCTGTCAGCCCAGAGTGTCTGTTCTTTGGTGTGGGTACCGCTGTCGTCGCCGCGGGAAACAAAGAGAGATTTTTTTACGGCTATTTTTTTTAGGGCATCGGCTGCACTGGTTTCCCCTCTGATACCTGCAGGATCTTCTTTGGGACCGACAAGCACAAAGTCGTTGTGCATGACCGGGAACCGCCGGGTGCCGAATCCCTCTTTGACAAATTTCTCCTCGCGTCCTTTGGCATGGACAAAAATAACATCAACGTTGCCGTCCATTCCGTCGCGGATGGCAGCGCCCGTTCCTTTGGCAATGACTTTTACCTGGATGCCGGTATCTTTTTTAAATTCCGGCAGAAGAATGTCGAGGAGTCCTGAGGACTGGGTACTGGTGGTTGTGGACATGGTCAAGATTGTATCGCCGCTCCAGCCGCTTACGGCCCACATCAGGGAGAGGCCAAATGCCCCCGCCAAAATAATCGGATTTCGTATCATTTATTCCTCCTTGTCTTTAAAATTGTCGGGAAAAAGCATCTTGCCGCACAGTGATATATCATAGCCTTCAAGGGATCCGGCCAGCCGGCGGAATTCTTCCTCGTGGAGCAGACTCTTATCGTATATCGCCGGGCAGGACGAGAGTAAAGGTCGCACCCCGGCCGAGTGTGCTCTGCACTTCAACCGTGCCGTTATGGGATCCGGCAATGTGTTTGACGATGGCCAGTCCCAGGCCGGTGCCGCCGTGTTCACGGCTGCGGGCCTTATCGCAGCGGTAGAATCGCTCAAAGATGCGCTCCTGATGTTCAGCGGCAATACCCGGTCCCTGATCCTGCAGGCTGATGCGAAGTATTCTGCGGCCCTTGCTGGTCTGCTGTTCCGCCTGCAGGCTGACCGCCCCCTCAATCGGGCTGTAGGTGATGGCATTGGTCAGCAGGTTGATGACCGCCTGTTCAAGCATGGGCCTGTTGACGACTCCCTCAAGTGCTGCAGGGCACTCCAGGTCGACGGCAATGCTTTTCTGCTCGGCCTGCACCAGGCAGGTCTGAACCGCTGCCTCAAGAATAGGGCGGATTTTTTCCTGCTGCAGGACAATTGCATCTTTTTCCGCCTTGTCTTCAATCCGGGCCAGGGTCAACAGATCATCAACAATGGCATCGAGCCGGGCGCCCTGCCGGGCAATAATCCGGAGGAATTGTCCGGCCTCTTCGGGCTGATTCAGTGCTCCGTCGAGCAGGGTTTCAACATAGCCGCGGATGGCGGTAATCGGGGTTTTCAGCTCATGGGAAACATTGGCTACAAAATCCTGCCGCATATTTTCCAGCTGGTTGATCCGGGTCAGGTTATTCATGATCACCAGGCTTCCCATTCTTTTTTCCGCCCCGTCGTAAAGGGGTTCGGCATGGGTGCGCAGGGTTATCCGGCGGCCGTTTTCAATCAGCACGAGATCCTGTTCGGCAACGGTCTTACTGTCCAGGGCCTGACTGATGAACTGCTGCAGGAGCCTGTTGCGGAGAACGCCTTCAAACGGTTTATTGCGGACATCCTGACCGTCGATGGCAAAGAGCCGGGCTGCAGCCTTGTTTATCCGAATGATCTGGTGGTCGGTTCCAATAGCCAGAACCCCATCGGTCATGCTGGTGAAAACGGCCTCCAGTTCGTTGCGTTGCTGGACGATGATGTTGATGCGTTTGTTGATCTGCTCGGCCATGTGGTTCAGCGAGCGGGCCAGCTCGGCCATCTCTTTGGAGACGTTGGTTTCGCGCATGACAAGAGGTTGATTTGTTTTTCCGCCGGCCAGACGCTCTGCTCCCCGTCGCATCTCTTCAAGCGGTCTGCTGATTCTGCGGGCCAGAAAATAGGACAGCCCGCCGGCCACCAGGGCAATGAACAGGGCACCAAAAAGAATTTTCCTGTGAATAGCCGATAGAACGGTATTTATTGTTGTTGCCGGGACCGAGAGCCGGAGCACCCCTGCCTGCGGGTTGTCGCTGTAAAGCGGGATCGCCACATATAACATATTTTGCTTCAGTGTCTTGCTGAAGCGAAGGGAAGCACCGACCGTTCCATCCATGGCCGTTCGTATCTCCGGCCGGGTCTCGTGATTATCCATCTGGGCGGGATCTTCATTGGAATCGGCCAGGACCGTACCTGTGCCGTTGATAACCGTAATCCGGGTCATTGCCAGCCGCCCGGTCCGACGGCAGAACTCCTGCAGCTGCTTGCCGGGTCCGTCCAGCAACTGGAGGATATGCGGCCTGAGGAGCAGGGCCCGGTCACCGATATCCCTTTCCATCTCCTGGTAGTAAAAGGATTGGATCATCCTGGTGCCATACCAGGTCGTGGCGAAAATAGAGGGGATGATGATCAGCAGGACGGCAATAAAAATTTGCCGGAAGAGACGTATGTTTTTCATGGGTATGTGAACAATGTATTCCTGAATGTAAATTTTGTGAAAAACAATATGATCACTGCTGCGATCAAGGGATACCATCGCTGCATGATGAATAGTTGTCTCACTCCATAGCGAGACTGGATATAACTGGAAATTTTTCGATATGTATATTGCCGGGCGATATTATCCCTGTTCTTTGAGCCGGTAGCCGATGCCGCGAACGGTTTCAATACAGGTTCCTGCAGGCCCCAGTTTTTTACGCAGGCCGAATATCTGCACGTCCACGGCCCGCGGCGTGATCAGGTAGTCGTAACCCCGGATTCGATCAATGATCTGCTGGCGGGTGAAGACCCAGCCCGGCCGTTCGGCCAGCTGTTCCAGAATGGTGAACTCGGTGGCGGTCAGGTGGACCTGACTCCCCTCGACCAGTACCTCATGACGACCGCGGTGAATGATCATGGAGTGGAGGGTTATGGTCTCGTTCTCCGAAGGCTGATCCGCCAATGTTTTTTTCTGTTTTCTTCGCAGCAGGGCCTGGACCCTGGCAATGAGGATCCGCGGGCTGAACGGTTTGGTGACGTAATCATCGGCCCCGCAGGCCAGACCTGTGATAATGTCATCCTCTTCGCTCTTGGCGGTCAGCATGATGATCGGCAGAGCAGCATTTTCCGGCTTTTCACGGATAATGGTGCAGACTTCCATCCCGTCTTTATCAGGCAGCATCAGATCCAGGATAACCAGATCAATCCGTTCCTGATTCAAAAGCTGGAGGGCCTCTTCACCGGAGTCGGCGCAGCTGACATTGAGCCCTGATTTTATCAGGTTGTAGCTCACGAGTTGCTGAATGTCTGCGTCGTCTTCCACGACAAGGATACGTGCTTTTCCCACTCTTTTTTTCACTCTCTGATTGGTGAAGGTGTCTTGTTTTTCTACATCGAAATATAAAACAATCCTACATCCAACCGGTCAGCTTGCAAGAAAAAATCACCTCCTAACGCAATCCTAACAATTCGCTAACTCAAACCTAAAACAGGCAGGGTACAAATCGGTCATTCGGAAAAATCGATCCAGGAACAGGCCTTTTTGCTCGTCCGTCGGGGTGTGTTTCACCCGGCCCGGGAATCAATTAGGGCCGGAGATTAAAAAAGAATCGGGAGAATGTTTTGGTTCATCAACTTACCTTTCACCGCGAAATTGAAACGTTGAAAAAGAAATTCATGGTCCTGGGTTCCCTGGTGGAAGACCGGGTGCGGAAGGCCTGTCTGGCCATGCAGACCAGGGATGAAGCTCTGCTCAAGGAGATTATCGGCTCGGATTGGGAAATTGATGATATGGAGGTTGAAGTCGAGGAGGAATGTCTGAAAATACTTGCCCTTCATCAGCCGGTTGCCGGTGATCTGCGCTTACTTGTAGCCATTATCAAAATCAATAATGAGCTTGAGCGAATCGCCGACATTGCGGTCAATATTTCCAAACGGATACAGACGATCAGCAAGGATTCGAGTTTGCGTTTCACCATTGATTATCAGCCCATGGCCGACAAGGTGCAGGCAATGCTCAAGCTGAGTCTTGATGCCCTGATCATGGAAGATGCCGACTTGGCCCGCAGGATCTTTTTAGAGGACGACGAAGTCGATCAACTGCGCAACCAGGCCTATAAAGGCGTTATCCGGGAACTCAACAGTGAGCCCGGTCATGCGGCCTGTCTGGTGAACTTGTACCTGCTTGCCCGTCATCTTGAACGTATCGGTGACCGAACCACCAATATAGCCGAAGAGGTTATCTATCTGGTCGAGGGGGAAATCGTCCGCGGGGAGAGCGACTGAGATGTCACCACTGTTTTTTCTTCTCATCCTCCTGGCTCTGGCCTCTTTTGCCTATATGCAGGGAAAACGAAGGGCTTTCTCGCTGACCGGTTCCATGGTCGGATCGGCGCGGCTTCATTCGCGGCCGGGATATTACGGAATGCTGACTGCGCTCTGGTGCGCCATCCCGTCCTTGCTGATCTTTGTGTTCTGGATGATGTTTTCCGATTCAATATTAACGGCAATGGCCGTGAAAACCCTGCCGATGACCATGCAGAACCTGCCTGCCGACCAGGCCGGACTACTGGTTAATGATTTGAAAAATCTGATTGCCGGTCATGTGGCGGCGAGAAATATTGATCCGGTTCTCCAGCAGGCGGCAGATCAATATCTTGCCATGGAGCGTATCAGCCGGATAGCACTGGCCATTGTCATGTTTGCTCTTGCTCTGATTTCTTCCTCTCTGCTCTATCGCCGCATTCGTCCGGGAATGCGGGCCCGCAACCATGTGGAGCGTATTATTCAGGTTGGTCTTCTTCTCTGTTCCACCATCGCCGTTTTTACCACCATCGGCATTGTGCTCTCGGTGCTCTTTGAGTCGCTGCGGTTTTTTCAGCAGATACCGGTGACGGATTTTCTCTTTGGCCTCAAGTGGAGTCCGCAGATGGCGATACGGGCGGATCAGGCAGGAAGTTCAGGCAGCTTCGGCGCCATTCCCGTTCTGGCCGGTACCTTCATGATTGCAGGAATTGCTCTGGCCGTGGCCGTGCCCATCGGCATGATGTCGGCTATCTACCTGGCCGAGTATGCCGGATCGCGTGTCAGGGCCTGGGCCAAACCGATTATGGAAATTCTGGCCGGTGTCCCGACCGTGGTCTACGGCTTTTTTGCAGCCCTTGTGGTTGCGCCCTGGATCCGTGAGGGCGGAGAGTTCCTTGGCTTGAGTGTCTCTTCGGAAAGCGGCCTGGCCGCCGGTTTGGTCATGGGCGTCATGATTATCCCCTTTGTCTCTTCCCTGTCCGATGACGTGATCAATGCCGTGCCCCAGAGCCTGCGGGACGGATCATACGGACTTGGTGCCACCAGAAGTGAAACCGTGCTCAAGGTTGTCCTTCCCGCCGCCCTGCCGGGCATTGTCGGCGGAGTTTTGCTGGCAGCTTCCCGGGCAATCGGTGAGACCATGATTGTGGTTATGGCTGCCGGGCTTTCCGCCAACCTGACTGCAAATCCGCTCCAGGCCGTAACCACGGTCACCGTCCAGATCGTTACCCTGCTGGTCGGTGACCAGGAGTTTGACAGCCCAAAGACCCTGGCCGCCTTTGCCCTTGGCCTGCTGCTCTTTATCGTAACCCTGATCCTTAACGTGATCGCCCTCTATGTGGTGCGCCGGTATCGGGAAGAATATGAATAGAAATGAGGAGTCAGGAATCAGGGACGGAAAAGATATGCAGAAAGATAAAAAAAAGACAACCATGGAGCTGGTCAACAAAGGGCTGGCCAAACGCTATCGCAGGGAACGCCGGTTTCGACTGTTTGGTCTTGCTGCGGTCATCGCCAGTCTCTGTTTTCTGGGCCTGCTCTTTATCACCATTGGTGCCAACGGCTGGTCGGCCTTCCTGCAGACGGAGATTCTGCTTGATATTCATTTTGATAAGCAGCAGTTCACGGCTGATAACCTCGCCGATGCAAATTATCCCGCTTTGATTAAAAAATCCATGCTGACCATGTTTCCCGAGGTCAAGGGACGCAGCGACAAACGAAAACTCCATAAACTTGTCAGCTCGGGAGCCGCCTATATCCTTCAGGATATGGTGATGCGGGATAGCGGCATTATTGGGACCAGCAGGAAGGTGTGGCTGCCGGCGGATGACGAGGTCGATATGTTTCTCAAAGGGTATATCCCCCGGGATGTGCCGGAGACGGATCGACGACTCACTGATAAACAGGTGCAGTGGATAGATCAGCTGGTTGCGGCCGGAAGACTGGAAAAGAAATTTAACACCACTTTTTTTACCGCCGGAGATTCACGGGAACCTGAGCTTGCCGGGATTCGAGGCGCGGTGGTCGGTTCATTTTTTACCTTGGCGGTCACGCTGCTGCTCTCCTTTCCCATCGGCGTGGCCACGGCGGTCTATCTTGAAGAATTTGCCCCCCGCAACCGCTGGGTCGATCTGGTCGAGGTCAACATCAACAACCTGGCAGCTGTCCCGTCCATTGTTTTCGGCCTGTTGGGACTGGCCGTCTTTCTCAATGTTTTCGGCATGCCCCGGTCGGCGCCGCTGGTCGGCGGGCTGGTCCTCACCCTGATGACTCTGCCGACGATCATTATTGCCTCCCGGGCTTCGCTTAAATCCGTTCCACCTTCCATTCGTGAAGCCGCGCTCGGCATCGGTGCTTCAAAAATGCAGACCATAACCCATCATGTCCTGCCGCTGGCCATGCCCGGAATGATGACCGGAACCATAATCGGTATGGCTCAGGCTCTGGGCGAGACCGCCCCGCTGCTCATGATCGGTATGGTTGCCTTTATCGTTGACGTGCCCGGAAACCTGACCGACCCGGCCACCGTGCTCCCGGTTCAGATATATCTATGGGCGGATTCGCCGGAGCGGGCCTTTGTCGAACGGACCTCAGCCGCAATTATGGTTTTGCTCACCTTTTTGATCTCCATGAATGCGGTGGCGGTCTTTCTGCGCAGGAAGTTTGAACGACGCTGGTAACCGGTCAAAATGATCATGCCGGGGAAATCACCGGACAGGACGGGTCGGTGAGCTGTTACGATTTAACAACCCTCTAATGGAATGCAAACGGAAATGAAATAATCGTCGACTATATA
>CAZPXI010000037.1:0-6579 GCA_964590715.1 uncultured Desulfobulbus sp. | reverse complement strand
TTTAACAACCCTCTAATGGAATGCAAACGGAAATGAAATAATCGTCGACTATATAGAGAGACGTAAATGATTCGTACTTCATTTCGATGCATCGTGAATGAAAAAATTATCTGTATATTTCAAAGGTTAAAAGGAGAGAAACAATGTGGAAAAAAGGTGTAACATGTGCAGTCGCAACACTGATTCTGGGCGCGGTCGCCCCCGATGTCAATGCAGCCTCCGGTCGTAATTATATCGCGATTGTCGGCTCCTCAACGGTCTACCCTTTTGCCACCACGGTGGCGGAACAGTTCGGCAGAACCAGCAGATTCAAGACTCCGAAAATTGAATCCACCGGTTCCGGCGGCGGCATGAAACTGTTTTGTGCCGGTTTGGGTATCGATACCCCGGATATTACCAATGCATCCAGGCGGATAAAAAAAACCGAATATGAGAAATGCCAAAAAAACGGTGTCAAAGAGATTGTCGAAGTCAAGATCGGTTATGACGGAATCGTTCTGGCCAACTCCAAGGCAGCACCGAGAATGGATCTGAGCAAGAAGGACATCTACCTTGCGCTGGCAAAAGAGGTGCCCGATCCCAAGGGGAACAAAAAATTGGTTGCCAACCCCTATACCACCTGGAAAGAGGTGAACTCCTCTCTGCCGGACACGAAAATCGAGGTGCTCGGTCCGCCGCCCACCTCCGGTACCCGTGACGCCTTTGTGGAACTGGCCATGGAAGGAGGATGTAAGCGGATTGACTGGATAAAGGCATTGAAAAAAGAGGATAAAAAGCTGTTCAAGGCTGTCTGCCATACGGTCCGTGAGGACGGGGCCTACATTGAAGCTGGTGAAAATGACAACCTGATTGTCCAGAAGCTTGAGGCCAACCCCAAGGCAATCGGTATTTTCGGTTTCAGTTTTCTTGATCAGAATGGAGATAAAATCCAGGGTTCGCTTGTCGGTGGCGAGGAACCGACTTTTGAGAATATCGCCGCCGGCAACTACCCGGTTTCCCGGCCCCTCTATTTTTACGTGAAAAAAGCACATGTCGGCGTCATTCCCGGGATGGCTGAATACCTTGCCGAGTTTACCAGTGCCAAGGCCTGGGGTGAGGACGGGTATCTGGCCGATAAGGGACTTATTCCAATGCCTGCCGAGGAACGTAAACAGTTTGCTGCCGAGGCAAAAGCCCTCAAACCGCTGGTTTTAGGAAAATAAGGAGTTGATTGATGGAATCAATGGGTGCGGTGCTGAACAGGAGTGAGGTTCCTTTGCCGGGGGTGGAGACGATGGCTCTGGAAAAGGTCGACCGACCGGAAAGGATTGAGCAGGAAAACCGGCTGAC
The DNA here is from genome assembly GCA_964590715.1 of uncultured Desulfobulbus sp. Classification (GTDB taxonomy): domain Bacteria; phylum Desulfobacterota; class Desulfobulbia; order Desulfobulbales; family Desulfobulbaceae; genus DRLX01. The sequence continues at coordinate 5,250 of CAZPXI010000037.1, read as the reverse complement.
CGTCGGCGAGCTGTTTGTCGATGATGCCCGCATGACCTGCAGGGATGTCAATGTCTATTACGGTGAAAAACATGCGATCAGAAACGTATCCATTGATGTGGGCCGCAATCAAGTCCTGGCCATGATCGGTCCCTCCGGTTGCGGAAAATCCACCTTTCTGCGTTGTTTGAACCGGATGAATGATACGGTGGATACCTGCAGGGTCAGTGGTGATATTTTTCTTGATCAGCTCAACATCTATGACAAATCCGTAGACGTGGTTCCTCTGCGGGCCCAGGTGGGCATGGTGTTTCAGAAGCCAAATCCCTTCCCGAAGTCGATTTATGATAACGTCGCCTACGGTCCGAAAATCCATGGTCTGGCCTCATCGAGATCAGAGCTTGACGGGGTCGTGGAAAGTTCGTTGAAAAAAGCGGGCCTGTGGAAGGAGGTCAGTGATCGTCTTGATCAGCCGGGAACCGGTCTTTCCGGCGGGCAGCAGCAGCGGCTCTGTATTGCCCGTGCCATTGCGGTGCGGCCTGAGGTTATCCTCATGGATGAGCCCTGTTCAGCCCTTGATCCCATTGCTACCGCCACGGTGGAGAACCTTATTGCCGAACTCCAGGAACAGTATACCATCGTGATTGTGACCCATAACATGCAGCAGGCCGCCCGGGTTTCACAGCGGACCGCCTATTTTCATCTTGGAGACCTGATTGAAGTGGGCGGCACCGACCGGATTTTTACCAATCCCCGCCACCGGCTGACGGAAGATTATATAACCGGCCGTTTTGGCTGATTACTTCATATAGCTCTCTCCGTTGTCGACAAATCCGGAGACGATGATTGGGTGGGATTCATTATGAGCACGAGAGGTTCCGACCGGAATCACTCGTGCCGTATATTGTATCACGTGTATATTATTTTTCCAGGATCAACTGCAGCGCAACGGTTTTTTGCTGCAATGAAAAACCGTTGACGTGTTGTTGGGTATTTTGTATTATTTTGTATGAAATATTGAGGTGATCAGCTGGTAACAGTATACCCTTCCTTGTTAGAGCAGGAGCCGGTAGAGAGCCGTTGAAAATACAATTTAGATACCCGTCAGGGGAGTTGCCTGAGATATCCGGGTTTGAATTATGGGGTCAGTAGCCTCGGGGAGTTTTCTTCTTTCCGATACGCACCCCCAAAAAAAAGATTACCCCCCCTTCCGTCGGTTGTGCTGCTGTTCTGTCTGTCCTGCAGGCAAAGAAGCATTCAGGGCAAAAGTTCTATTCGTATCGGCAGCCGCCGGCAATCCAGGAGAAACTATTATGACCGTCGATCGTATTCCCACAGGAATTACCGGGCTTGATGAAATTTTGCGAGGTGGATTTATCCCTGCTTCGAGCTATTTGTTGCTGGGTGGCCCGGGTGCCGGCAAGACCGTTCTCTCTCTCCAGTTTCTGCGCCAGTGTCGGAATATTGATGGTTGTTGCCTGTTCCTTTCCCTCACTGAATCGGTTGACACCATTCGGAGGGATGCCCACAGTTTTGACTGGAATTTAGAAAAAATAAACCTGGTTGATTTAACCCTTCCTGAGGGCAAACCAAAGACCAATGGGGAATATACGGTTTTTTCTCCGGGAGATGTGGAGGAAGAATCGATCTGGAAAAAGATTTACGCGGCCATAGATGAATATCAGCCTGAACGACTGGTTATCGATTCGGTAACCAATCTCCGCTATCTTTCCACGGATGAATATCAGTACCGTAAACATATCCACCAGCTGATCAATTATCTTTCTCAACGACAATGCCTTTCCCTTCTGCTTTTTGAACCCGGGGAGCTGGAGCGGGAACAGTCCATAGCCATGGCCGTTGACGGTGTTCTGTGGCTCCATCGTACTATATCCAAAGAGCTGGTAACGGAAATTCGCAGCCTGGAAGTCAGCAAATTCCGCGGGAGTGGATACCTTTCCGGCTGCCATCCGTTACGGATTACATCTGATGGTATTGTTATTCATCCTCACCGTATTGAAATTCTTAAACGGCCCGGTTGTGAAAGCATGATGCTGCCGACGGGTATTGCACCTCTCGACAACCTGCTCAAGGGTGGTTTTCATGCCGGCACCTGTACGCTGCTCAGCGGACCTTCCGGTACCGGAAAATCCAGCCTTGCCACCCACTTTCTGGTTCATGCAGCGATGATGAATGTCAGGGGGATAATGTACTGCTTCGAGGAAGGTGCGGAGTCTATCCTTGATCGATGCCGGGGGATCAATATCCCTCTGGAAAAATATATAGAACAAGGGGCTATCTCGCTCCGCGAGGTCAACCCACTGGAACTGTATCCTGATGAGTTTCTCGAGATCATCCGCCGGGACATGCAGGATGATGATCGACAGGTCATTGTTGTCGACAGCTTACGCGGCTATAACATGGCCATGGGTGAGTTCGGCAACCTGGTGGCCAATCTCCAGAATATCCTCAACTATATCCGGCGCAAGAGAGGAACGTTTTTTCTGATTAACGAGATGCAGGAAATCATGGGTGACCTGCGGATTTCCGAGGAAGGGGTCAGTTACCTGGCTGATAATGTCCTGATGATTCGTTATGCCGAGTACAGCGGTGAGATTATCAAGGTTATTGCCTGCCTGAAAAAACGGCACGGAAACTTCCAGCCTGACTTGCGAGAGTTTAAAATTACCGAAAAGGGACTTCTGGTCGGAGAAAAGCTTACCCGCCTTCGTGGTCTGTTGACCGGGGTGCCCCATGTAGAGGATCTTGGTGAAAAACCGGCGCTGAAATTGTGAAGAACCTGCAGGAAAACATACTCATTGCCTTTACCCGCCCGGCAGATGAGCGGTTGGTGCGTGAACATCTCTCTTCTTTTGGCTACAAAGTACTCCCAGTAAGCAAAGCAGAGCGATCTTCCGTTGACCTTGTACTCCTTGATGCCGCTTCCGCCGCCAGGTGCGGGATGGAATTTCTCAAGAGCCTCAAAGCTTGTGACCCTGTTTTTCTGCCGATCATTGTGGCCCTGGATGCCAAGGACAGTGCTGTCGGCTGGCTGAGCTCCGGAGTTGTCGATGATTGCCTTCGCCTGCCTCTGAGCAAGGCCGAACTGATCAGCCGAATTAATGTCTTTCTTCGTTTGCGTCACCAAACCTCAGCCCTGACGGAAAAGAGCAAGGAAGTGCAGGCCCTGGTGGATTCTTCGCAAGATCATATTTTCATGCTGAATGAAAAAGGCGTGTTTATAGCCAGTAACAGTCGTGTACGACACCTTGGTTGGAAACATGGACAGGATCTTGTCGGCCACCGGCTGGAAGAGATCATGCCCGTTGATATTGCCGGGTTGTTTCGGAAGGAGTGCGCAGAAACGCTGCATACGGAGCAGGTACGTACTCTGGAGTACAGTCTGTCCGAAGATTCAACCATGCTGTACCGGCAGGTAACGCTTTTTCCGGTAAAGTTGGTTGACGGCAGTAAAAGGGTTGGTGGGGTTTGCCGGGATATTACAACCCTTGTTACAACGGAGAAGGACCGGTTCCTCCTTGCCAAGGCCATGGAGTATGCCGTCGAGAGTGTTATCATTACCGACTGGGATAAAAATATTATTTTTGTTAATACAGGATTTGAGAAGATAAGCGGCTATAGCAGGAAGGAAGTGCTTGGGAAGAAACCGAAGATTCTCAGCAGCGGCAGGCATGAGGCCTCTTTTTACCGGGATATGCACAAGACCATTTACAGCGGCCGAACCTGGAAAGGCGATATCATCAATCGGAGAAAGGATGGCCGTCAGTATGTGGTTGAGGCGACCATTTCGCCGGTTTTTGATCAACAGGATAACATCAGTCACTTTGTCTCTGTGCGTCGTGACGTGACCGGTGAGCGGAAGTTTGAAAAGGTCCGTGAGCGCATGCAGCGTCTTGAGGCTATCGGTACCCTGGCCGGTGGTATTTCCCACGACTTTAATAATATCCTGACTCCGATCATGGGATATACCGAGTTATGTAAACGAAGTGTACAGCCTGACTGTCAGCTTCAGGAGGATCTGGACCAGATACTGCTTGCCGCCAACCGGGCCAAGAAACTGGTCCGGCAGATTCTTTCCTTCAGCCGGGAGGCAAAAGATGAAAAGGTGCCTATTGATATCAGTCTGGTGGCTAAGGAGGCCCTGAAACTGATTCGGGCAGCCTTGCCCGCGGATATTCATATCAGACAGGAGATTGAAACGGGTGGGGAATGTATTCTGGCCGATCCTACGGAAATTCATCAAGTCATAATGAACCTTTGTACAAATGCGCATCATGCCATGGCAGAGAAAGGAGGAACCCTGACCGTTACCCTGCAGGCTATTGACATTGACCAGGAAGCTGCCGTCTCCCATCCCGGCCTGTATCCGGGCCGTCACCTCCTGTTGGCTGTGGCGGATACCGGAAGTGGTATTCCGGAAGAAATTGTGGACAGAATTTTTGAACCCTATTTTACCACTCGTGAAGAGGAGCGAGGCACCGGCCTGGGCCTTGCCACCGTTCATGGCATTGTTACCGGGAGTAGCGGCGCTCTAACAGTGGAGAGTGAGCCGCAGCAGGGTACGGTTTTTAAGCTCTATTTTCCAGTGGTGAGCTCTCCTGGACAGCGCAGGGAGAAAGATGTTGCCGTACCTATCCGGGGAGGGAACGAAAGAATACTTTTTGTTGATGATGAACCGACGATTGCCGAGATGGGGAAACAGATGCTGAGCAGGCTGGGATATGATGTGCAGGCCATGACGGACCCAACGGCTGCGTTGGCGTTGGTGCGGAATAATCCGGAGGCTTTTGATCTGCTTATTACGGACATGACCATGCCCGGGCTGACCGGAGAAAGACTGGCCAGGGAAGTTCGCCTTGTTCTTCCGGATATGCCGATCATTATATGTACAGGGTTTAGTCATAAAATGACCAAAGACAGGGCCCGGAAAAGCGGTTTCAACAACTTCCTCATGAAACCGATCGGATTTGATGAGTTAGCTGGAGCTGTGAGAACAGCTTTGGACGGTTCCGGCTAGTATCGAGTCAATGAGGATTTTTCTTTCAATAAGGTTTTTCGATTACAAAATTGTTATTAGATTCTGAGGAAATACCAGATCCGCCTGCTATGCGTAGGTATCGATGGTCCGGCCCTGGCTTCTGGTGACCCGGCTGGTTTCCGGGCGTTCCGCACTCTGATTGTTGCTTCTTGATTCTTCTGTTTTTGCTAAAGTTTTCTGGAGGATATCTTCTCCGACCTGGGCTTTGTTCA
>CAZPXI010000036.1:0-15167 GCA_964590715.1 uncultured Desulfobulbus sp. | reverse complement strand
GGCAGTGGGTCAAGGGCCATTCACAGGATCCCTGGAATGAACGGGTTGATGCCTTGGCCGTTGCCGCCAGGAGCACATCCGGGGCCGAGGTCCGAGAGGCTCCGGTTACCGGCCCTGATGACAACCGGATTACAATTTTTTCCGGCATCACCTATGCCCCCAGCAGACACTATGGTTCCTGGGCAATTCTCCTCTCATACCAACACCATCTCAAACTACTGGGTGGCGCGAAGCAGGGCAGTTCCGCCAATCAGTTTCATCTTCTTGCCGCCGTTGCCGGACTTTCGGCGCTCAAGCGTGAACTGCCGGTGACCCTGTACACCACCTCCGGCTATCTTCGGGACGGAGTGCACAGTTGGCTTGACGGCTGGCGGCAGAGAGGCTGGCAAACCAGTGAGGGCAAAGCGGTGAGCAATGCAACGCTCTGGCAGCAGTTGGTGCCGCTTCTCCAAAGGTATGAGGTGGAGGTCCAGGTTGTCAGCCGCAAAGACGGGTTCTGTCTGATGCAGGAGGCCAAGGAACTGGCCAGGGAATGGCAAGGGCAATGAGGAACAGGGGGAGAAGGTGAGGATAAAAAAACTGCTTGATCGCTGAGCCTCCGTCAGTCAAGATACGCCTGATTGATTCGAACTCCCGCGTAAACGCCAACTAGGCTGCCGATAAAACTGACTACATAGGCGGTCATAAAGCCTATGTGAGCGCCCAGCCACCAACCAATCCAGCCAAAGATCGTTATGCTGGTCAACAAGATGATTTTTTTCATTTCACAGCCACTTGACCCTTTTTTTGATATACGACAGCACTGTGCTGATCAGGCTTCCCCTGCGCATCTTGAACTCAGCCTCCATCTCTTCCACTTCCTTTCCGATATGCTTGCGAAACGATCCGGATTTCATGATGGCAAATACCTGTGAAGGGTAAACTGAACGGTGCCCGGTCATTAGAAAAGAGGCTACGCATGCAGTTGCCGCATATGGCGCTATGCTGGAACCGAAAAGTTCAACCGCCAGAATTGAAGCGGCTATGGGGGTGTTGGCTGCCCCTGAAAGAAGCGCGACCATTCCTATGGCGGCAAAGGTTGCCGGATCAACTCCCATCATGGTGCCAATCAGGCTGCCGAGGCTTGCACCAATAAAGAAAATAGGGGTGACAATACCGCCGCTGCCGCCGAAGGTGAGAGTGATGGAGGTGAAAAGAACTTTTGCGGCAAAGCCCCACCAGACAACCTTTTCTCCCTCCAGGGCCCCTTCAATGGTATTCAGGCCAAGGCCGAGATAGTCCTGGGAAAGGGCGAATGTCAGAAGAATCAGGACAACCCCTGCCAGGGCAGCTTTTAACGGCCCCCAGATTTTGATTTTAGCCGATATATGTTTAAACAGTAACATGGCTTCGATCAGAAACAGGGCGCCCAGCCCAAACAGGATGCCGCTTACAAAGACTTTTATAAACAGTAATTCTGAAAAATCTGGGACAAAGGCGATGGGGTGATAAAAATAGTGAACCCCGAGCGAGGATGAGACTTGGTAGCTGACCACCCCGGCGATAAAAGACGGCAGCAGAACATCATACATCATGGCGCCGACAAACAGGACTTCGATGCCGAAAATAGCTCCGGCGATCGGGGTCCCGAAAACAGAGGCAAATCCGGCGCTGATTCCGCAGATGACCAGTTTTTTTCGATCAACATTGGTCATGTGCAGCCAGTCCGAGACCGTGGAAGAAAGGCCGGCCCCGATCTGGGCACAGGGCCCTTCTTTTCCGGCGGAACCACCTGCCGCCAGCGTGATTACCGTTGTCAGTATTTTGATGGGCACAACCATGGGTTTGATGCGGCCGGCCCGTCGATGAACGGCTTCAATGACTTTCTCCGTGCCGTGTCCCCTGGCTTCCGGAGCAAGTTTTGTGATCAGGGATGAAAGAAAAAAGGCCAGCGGCAGGAGAAAAAAACCGTAACTGTAGCCGTCAACTACTCTGGTAGAATAGTCCAGAAGAAAAAGGAAGAAGCTGGTCGATGCCCCGATTGCGGCTCCGACCACGCTGGCAAGGATAAACCACTTGAAAATACTGATGAGCAGCACAAGTTCTTCTGCTATCTTTCTATTCATTTTTTACCCCTGCCAACCAGCTATGGCTGGATAAATCTCGTTCCACCCTCCATGGGCTGTTCCGGGTATAATCAAGGCAAATTCTCTGTCTGGTGTATCTCCTGCAATTCCTTTGTTCGTAAGTCCCGATTAACCGGGCCGCAGCTCTCTTGCGACACCTTTCTCAATCGGTTGTGCCGCCGTATCCCTGCGGGTTGTTCGACTGCCAGCGCCAGGTATCCTCGCACATCTCGGCAAGTCCGCGTTCGGCCTTCCAGCCGAGCTCTTTTGCCGCAAGAGCAGGGTCTGCATAACACTGGGCAATATCACCGGCCCGCCTGGGGGCGATCCGGTAGGGGACTTTTTTTCCGCTGGCCTTTTCAAAGGCCCTGACCATGTCGAGTACGGAGTAGCCCTGGCCGGTGCCCAGGTTATAGGTGACCACGCCGGGCTTGTCGTCAAGTCGTTCCAGGGCCTTGAGGTGACCGATGGCAAGATCCACCACATGGATATAGTCGCGGACCCCGGTGCCGTCGGGGGTGGGATAATCATCACCAAAGACGGAGAGTTCCTTGAGCGTACCCACCGCCACCTGGGAGATGTAGGGCATCAGGTTGTTGGGAATGCCGTTTGGGTCTTCACCGATACGGCCTGATTTATGGGAACCGACCGGGTTGAAATAGCGCAGCAATCCTATGTTCCAGCTGTTGTCTGCAATGTAGACGTCACGCAGGATGTCTTCAATCATGCTCTTGGTACGGCCGTAGGGATTGGTGCAGGCCAGCAGGGGGAATTCTTCAGTGATCGGGACCGTGGCCGGATCGCCGTAGACCGTGGCCGAAGAACTGAAAACAATGTTTTTTACCTGGTGGTCGGTCATGGCCTGGCAGAGGTTGAGGGTGCCGGTCAGGTTGTTCTGGTAATAGAGCAGCGGTTTATCCACCGATTCACCAACCGCCTTGAGCCCAGCGAAATGAATGACCGCATCCGCTCCCGCACTTTCTGCAAAGACCAGGTCCACGGCCTCGGAATCCAGCAGGTCGGCTTTGAAAAAACGCACTTTTTTACCGGTCAGCTCCTCTACCCTGTTTAATCCTTCCAGGCTGGAGTTGCACAGGTTGTCAAGTACCGTAACTTCATAGCCCGCATTGAGCAGCTCCAGGCAGGTATGACTGCCGATATATCCGGCTCCGCCGGTGACAATGATATGTTGCATGGTGGTTCTCCCTCGCACTCTATTTTGATTGTACAATGAGTATAACCTGTTCGACTTCAAATAGAAATTCTGATATGATAAATCTTTCATTTGGCTATCGTCAACACTTGCCCGGCCGAGCCGTTGCTGCATGGGCCGGCAAGTGCGTGGTGGCCTGATGTGAGTGGAAATGCACAGGATTCATAAATACTAAACCTTGAAAATAATCCAAGAGGTGAATAGCCATGCCCTATGTCAATATCCGGGTTGCCGGGAAATTAAGCCGTAAACAGAAAAAAAAGATCGTGAAAGGGGTGACTAAGGTCATTGCCGATGAGGCAAATAAACCCAAAAATTCCATCATAATTTTTATTGATGAGGACAGCCGGGAGAATGTCGCCACCGGTGGCGTACTGCTCGACGATAAATAGCCATGGTGCCCGAAGAGATACGGGAGCAGGCAAAAGAGCTGCGTGACCGGATCAACTACCATAATTATCGCTACTATGTGCTTGATGATCCGGTTATCGCCGATGTTGAATACGACCGGCTGTTCCGCAGGCTTCAGGAGCTTGAGCAGGAATATCCAGAGCTTGTTACCCCGGATTCCCCAAGCCGCCGGGTGGGCGGTGCCCCGCTTGCCGGGTTTGAAGAGGTGCGCCATGTCCATCCCATGCTCAGTCTGGACAATGTTTTTTCCGAAACCGAGCTGGATGAGTTTGAGGAGAAACTCAAGCGGTACCTGAAGAGCACTGAACCGATTACCTATATTGCCGAGCCCAAGATGGACGGACTGGCGGTAGAACTCGTTTATGAACAGGGCGTTCTGGTCACCGGTGCTACCCGCGGTGACGGACTGGTCGGCGAAAATATTACCCCGCAGTTAAAGACCGTTCAATCCATTCCGCTGAAACTGCAGGGCGACGAAAATGCCATCCCTGAACAACTGGTGGTGCGGGGTGAGGTTTTTCTCGGTCGCAAGGGCTTTGCCGCCCTTAACCGGCAGCGAGCTGAGGCTGGCGAGCCGCTGTTTGCCAACCCGCGCAATGCCGCGGCCGGTTCTCTGCGTCAGCTTGATCCAAAAATCACGGCCCGGCGCTCGCTGGATTGCTTTGTCTATGCAGTAGCCGATAGCGGCAGTGTTCCCTGCACCCGGCAGAGTGAGCTGTTTGACTGGCTTGCCGGCCTGGGTTTTGCCGTCAATCCATATGTCAAGCGCTGTCAAGGGCTCTCTGATGTCCGGGCCCATTATGCATATCTGCTGGAGCTCCGTGCCGACCTTGCCTATGAAATCGACGGCATGGTGGTCAAGGTTGATGATTTTTCTCTGCAGCAGCGTTTGGGTAATACCACCCGTGCGCCACGCTGGGCTGTGGCCTGGAAGTTTCCGGCGGTGCAGGCGACAACGACAATTGAAGCGGTTGATTTTCAGGTGGGGCGGACCGGCGCCGTGACCCCGGTGGCTTTGCTTAAACCGGTGAACGTTGAAGGAGTGGTGGTGCAGCGGGCCACCCTGCATAACCGGGACGAGATAGAGCGTAAAGATCTGCGCATCGGCGATACGGTGCTGATTCAGCGGGCGGGTGATGTTATCCCGGAGGTGGTCAAACCGGTTGTGGAGAAACGGACCGGGCGCGAGCAGGTCATTGTTTTTCCGGACACCTGCCCGGTCTGCGGCCATCCGTTGGTGCGGCCGGAAGGAGAGGCCGTAACCCGGTGTGTGAATCCGCACTGTCCTGCCCAGCGGTTGCAGAGTTTGATTTACTTTGCCGGCAAGAGTGGCATGGACATTGAGGGGTTGGGCAAGAGAAATGTTGAGCAGCTGGTGAGCGAAGGGCTGGTTGCCGATATTCCGGATTTTTTTCGTCTGCAGAAGGATGATCTTGCCCGGTTGGACGGTTGGGGGGAAAAATCAGCGGAAAAGGCGATTGCCGCTCTGGAAAAGGCAAAACAGACCCCGCTGGCCCGGTTTCTCGGCGCGCTTGGCATTCGGTATGTCGGTGAGGTGACTGCAGCCCTTGTGGCCCGTCATCTGGAAACTCTTGAAGCGGTGACGGCGGCGACAAAGGATGACCTGCTGGCCATTGAAGGGATTGGTGAGCAGGCGGCCGCCAGTCTGGTTGACTATTTTTCAGACCCCTCGACCCGGGAAATGATTGATCAGCTTCTGGCCGAAGGATTGACGATTCTGCCTCCTGTTGAGGGCAAGCAGCCCCTGACCGGCCGTGTTTTTCTATTTACCGGCACCCTGAACTCCATGGGGAGAAGTGAGGCCAAGCAGATCGTCAAGGAGCTGGGCGGTCAGGTGGTCTCCGGGCTCAGCAGCCGGGTGACGGATTTTGTGGCCGGGGAAAAAGCCGGTGGTAAGTTAAAAAAGGCACAAGAGCGCAATATTCCTGTTGTCGGTGAGGATGAATTTTTTGAAATTATCGGCAGGAACGGAGGATGAGATGGATAAGAAATGCATACATGCCATTGTCCATGGCCGGGTCCAAGGCGTTTTTTTTCGTGACTATACCCGTCAGGAGGCCCAGCGTCTCTGTGTCGGCGGCTGGGTGAGAAATCTGCCCGACAACACCGTGGAAGTGCTCTTTGAGGGTTCCGCCGATGAGGTCGACCGTCTGCTTGTCTGGTTGCATACCGGCTCTCCCATGGCCGAGGTGACCGGAGTCGACAGCCGGGAGCAACCGGCTGAGAACGCCTTTACAGAGTTTGTTATCCGAAAATAGCCCGCGAAGATGGAACTTTTTAGGCTATTTTCATGGTCGAAGTCTACGCTCACTCCGTTTACCTGGTCCAGCCATGCTGGTTATCCGTTATTCATAAGAATACGATAGGGTCATATTCTACAATCCTCAACCCTATATCTGCTACCATGAAAAAAAAAGTACAAGTTCCTACCGGCCGTCCCGCCGGCCATCTGATCTGTCCCGCCTGTGGAAACACGGAAGATTTTGTCGAACTGGCCCGCAATGTCACAGTCACGACCCGCTACCTGCAGAACCATGACGGCAGTTTTACTCCGGAAGAGAACGAGACCGAGGTCCATGGCGCGGTTCGTCTTCTCTGCGGAAAATGCAGTGCCGACATGACCGAGTATCACAACCATTTCCTGGGAATGCTCTTTTAGGCATGCGAACTTACAGAAATGAGCTATGTGAAAACGCATAGTTGCTAACCCCATGAGTGTTTACGTTGCCTGAGGTATAATGACCATGTGCGCCCGTATTGTCACCGATAACAAAACCCTTTTTGAGTCTTACCATGAGCTGCAGGCCGGTGATATCGTGGTCGGCCGTATTCGCCTGCGGCCGGGGGAAGAATCCCTGCTGGTTGATCTGGTCAGCCGCGGAATACATCTGATCCCATCGGCAACCGCGCAGCTGTGCAGCCGTTCCAAGGTCCTCCAGGCCGGACTGCTCGGAAAATTCATGGGGCCCGGGTCCCGTCCGGTCCACGACCAACATGACATGCTGCGTCTTGTCGGGGAGTATGAAGGCACGGTGATCTGCAAGCTTGATCGGGCCAACGGCGGCACCGGCATACTCTGTTTTTCCTCGATTGAAGATGTCTACAGTCAGACCGTGCTGGGTACCCTTGCCTTTCCTTTTGTGGTGCAGCCTTTTTATGCAGACTGCCGGGATATCCGGGTCGTGGTGCTTGGTGATATGGTTGAGGCGTATGAACGCCGCAATGAAGGAAATTTCCGGCATAATCTTCATTTCGGCGGTGTAAGCAGCCCTTGGGAATTGACAGGCCCGCAACGGGAGCTCTGCCGGCGGATCATGCAGAGGGCGGACTTCCCCTACGCCCATATTGATTTTCTTGTTTCGCTGACCGGTGAGACCTGGTTAACCGAGATTAACCTGCGTGGGGGCTTGAGGGGTGCCGCTGTGAGCCAGAAAGATTATTTGGTCCAGGTTGAACGGATACACGAAGAGATGGTGCTCCGGCTGCAGGAGACAGGGTAATCGGTGGAGTGATGCTTCTTGTGACGGCATAAAAAAAGGGAGACTGAAAAACAGCCTCCCTTTAAACTATACCCTACCGGAGCTGTGTAAACTTATACACAACCAGTCGGTTTCGGCAGGCCGGCCATTTTACAGGCGCCTTTACCCGGTCCCGAGGGGAACAGCTCGTAGATGCGTTTGAGCGGAAAACCGGTGGTTTTGGAAAGGATACGAACCATGGGAGCAATACCGTTCTTCTTGTAGTACTCCTGCAGGGCGTCGATAACTTTCTGATGCTCATCAGTGATATCGCTAATGCCTTCTACACTCTTAACGTAATCGACCCAGTTTGTATCCCACTCGTCACCATTGAGCAGGAATCCGTCTTCATCTACTTCGTAGCTGGTTCCATTGTGTTCGATTGTTGCCATGTTGTGTCCTCCTTGGGCAAAGTAATATGGATTTTTAAAAAATTCTCTTTCGTGAAGAATCAGGCATTTTTCTACTATAGGGCAGGGCTTTTGTCAAGCATGGTCAGGCTATTTTTTTGAATGAATGGTCAATCATTTTATCAGAGGCGGACAAGTGCATTTTTCACTGGTAACTTATCTGAAAATTGAACATAATGCACCTCTCTGTGTTTTTGTCCCTTATTTAACGAATTTTCATGGGGTTAGGAAGATATGCTGAACATGTTACGAAAACGGGCCCAGTCAACGCTTATTCAGGCAATGGTACTCCTGATAGCCGTGGTTTTTATTTTCTGGGGTGTCGGAAGCAATCTCAACAACAACCGTAACTCAGTTGCGGTCGTCAACGGCGAAGAGATTCCTGTCCAGGATTACCAGCAGGCCTACGACCGTGCGGTGGAGAATTACCGGCAGCAGTTCGGAGGCCGGATTCCACCGGGTCTTCTTGAGGGGTTGAATCTCAAAGCACAGGTAGTCGGCCAGTTGATCCAGGCCGAGCTTTTTCGTCAGGGTGCAGCAGCAATGGGCCTTGCAATAAGCAAGGAGGCAACCCAGCGGGAAATTGAAAAAATGGCAGCCTTCCAGGAGAACGGCCGATTTGATCTCGGCCGGTACAAGGATGTCCTCAGTCAGAATCGATTAACCCCGACCTCCTTTGAAGGGGGAATTCGTAATGATATGCTGACCGGTCTGGTCGTTGAGACTATCGGTTCTTTTGCCATCCTGCCGAAAAGTGAGCTGGCACAATGGCTTGATTTTTCCGAGCGGGAGATCAAACTTGGGGTCCGGGCCGTAAAGAGCAGCGACTTTGAGGACAAGGTTAAGGTGGATGATGCTGAACTTGCGACCTGGTTTGAGCAGCATAAAACAGAGTACACCTCGGAACCGAAAATACGGTTACGCTATCTTGAGTTTGATTTCGATAAGGATATGGATCAGGTCAAGGTAACAGACGATGCGCTCAGGGCTCGCTACGAAAGTGAGCGAGCCAAATACACGATTCCCGAGCAGCGCCATGCCCGTCATATCCTGTTCAAGGTGACCGGGCAGGATGACGAGCAGACCGTGGAACAAAAGAAAAAACTGGCTGAGGATGTTCTGGCCCGAATCCGCAAGGGAGAGGATTTTGCGGAACTTGCCCGGCAGTATTCCGAAGGTCCGACTAAGGACAGCGGCGGTGATCTCGGTTTTTTCAGTCAGGGGCGGATGGTCAAGCCCTTTGACGAGGTTGTTTTTTCCATGCAGCCTGGGGACGTCAGTAAGCCGGTACGGACATCCTTTGGTTTTCATATTATCAAGTTGGAGGAGATTCGGCCGGCAACGACCCGTTCTTTTGATGAGGTCAAGGACGGTCTGTCCAAGGCCATGAAAAAGGAGGAGGTCAAGGGGATTACTTTTAAAAAAGCCTCCGAAGCCTATGAAGGGATAATGCGTGCAGGCAGCATCGATAAATATAGTAAGCAGAGCGGTGCGGTCGTTGCAAAAACGGACTTTTTTTCCCGTTCTCAACCACCATCCGGTACCACGGCTGACCCCGGCTTCCTGAAGGCCGCCTTTGCTCTGGGAAAAGGGGAACTCAGCTCCCTGGTGGAGCTTAAAAATGGATATGTCATTGTCTTTGTCGATGATGTTCAGGCGCCGGTTGTGCCGAAATTGGCCGAGGTGCGTGAGCGGGTTGTCCAAGATTATCGCAGGGAAAAAGCCGTTGATCTCGCCCGGGCAGCAGCCGTTAAGGAGCTGGCTCAGGCAAAAGAGCAGGGGCGGCTCAGCGGGAAAGATATCAAGGAAACAGGTTTTGTCAAACGAACCGCCTCCCGGGCTGCAGATGTACCTGCTGAAGTGATTACAGATGCCTTTTCTCTTGCCCATACCGAGCAGCTGCCGGAACAGCCGGTCGGAGTTGGGAACACGTTTTATCTCTATGAAATTCGTGATCGTCGGTTGAATCTGGATGCCATTGGTGCGGAAAAGAAAAAGCAACTGGAGCAGCAACTGTTAGCGAACGTGAAAAACCGGCTCGTAAGTGACTGGCTTGCCAGCCTGCGGGAGAAGGCGGAAATCTGGACCAATGACACCATACTGCAATAGGTTTGTGCCCTTCTTTACAAGCGGATCCGAAATTCCAGCTGTTCTTCTGCCTTGAACCGGCCGTGGCATTGAGCTCTCAATCCCGATCAGGGTGACGTTTGACCGCGGCCAGTCGGATAACCTGCTGAAAAAAGCCCCTTGCCGCGCAAGGGGCTTTTTTTTGTCGTTTTTAAGCGACGGAGAAGAGAGAAAAAACACTTTCTGTGCATTATCCTTTGAAACTACGCAGAGGGCAGGGTAGAATACGCTATTGGGCTGCCCCGCATAGCTTTTGGCTAAAGCGGGTTCTTTTTGTTTTCTTTTGAGTGGATAAGATAATATTTATGACCGTATCTGAGTGTGACCCCGCCCCGAAATCCTTGGCAGGCTTAAATCCTTTTGAGCACTATCTGCTGCAGTGTATTTCCATTATTTATGAACCGGTTTCGGTAACCTTTTTGACAAAATGCGTGGCTCTGGACGGGCGTTTCCAGCCCGCCCGTGATGAAATCAAAAATGTGGTTGCCGGGCTGCGTAATGCTGGTTTTCTGAACCGGCAGAATCAATGCGTTCTCGAGCTTGCTGAACAACTTTTGCGCCAAAGCATTCAGGATGGGTGGTTTACCACCTTTGCCCAGCTGGTCGAAAAAGAGGCACCGGTTTCCTATATGTACGGCAAATGGGCGACCAGATGCTGGCGGGCGCTGCGTCAGTTTCGGATCGGTGTTTACAGCGGTGATTTCGACAAGATTGACGAAAGTGAGCAGTTTCTTGCTGAACATTGCGGTGGACGCCTGGACCTGGAACCTCCGGCAGTGCTGGTGGTGGCCCGTCCCTTTGATCCCGAATGGTTCGGCAGCCTGCCCGGTTCAATGCAGTTTTTCCTGCTCGATGAGGTCTTTCGCTATGCCGTGGAAAAATTGTGTCATTTTCCGGATGTCTTACGATACCTTGAAGACGAAAATGGGTTGACGGTCTCCAGTGTTGAACAGGTCCCTTTTCATCGTATGCTGGCCGGATACTATTTATTGCAGGGACGTTTTGACGCTCTGCAGCACCTGCTGGATCAGCATGGCGATTCTTTTTACGGGTCCGGATTTGCAGGCACAACAGCCTTTTTACGTGGTGATACCGACCAGGCCCTTGAACTCTTTGATCGTGACCTAGAGCAGCTTGGACAATATGCCGGACCGGAGGGTACGTTTTTTTTCGGTTTGACCGGCGTGTTCTGTATTCTTGCCCTGTTGTCGCGTAACCGTGAGGGTGATCGTCTGGCCGTGATTCACGCCGTAGCTATTGTGCTGGCCGGCTGTAAGGGGTGTCAGGAAGAGGTGCCCTTCCGGTTCCTTGATGCCTTTGTCCGTTCCGTTGAGGGGAATACTCCGGATATGCTGTCCCTTTCCGAGCAGATGAAGGCGGAGGACCGGAGCCTGACCACATTGATCTCCGTGCTCTGCCTCTACTGGATGGGGGTTGAGATTCCGGCGGAACTCCTGCAGGCCCTGACCGAACTGTATGGACGGGCCAGGGACAACGAGTTCTCCTGGCTTGCCATGGAGGCCGCCGAACTGCTGGCGACAGTCGATGGTCAGCATGCGGATCTTGCTGCTCAGGCACAAGAAATTCGGCAGCGGCTTGAGTGCCGGACAATTACCCATATTGTCTCTCCGGATGAGGCCTGGAAACAGAGCCTGCAGGAGTTGATCAGCGTAACCAGACAGGCAAGGGGACTTGAGCAGACCACCCGGCTGTGCTGGCTGATACGGTTTGTCGACGGTACCCTGCACCTGACACCCAAAGAACAGAAAAAGAGTTCTGCCGGCAGTTGGAGCAGGGGGCGTACCATCGGTTTGAACAGGCTGGCTGAAAATATCGATTTTGATTACCTCTCCGAACAGGATCTGGAGATCTGTTCCACCCTGCAACAGGTGGGGGAAAGTTCCACCAAAAACGGCGGTTATGCCTTTGATATGGAAAAGGCTCTGCCGGCGATTATCGGTCATCCTCTGGTTTTCCTGGAAAACTCGCCGCAGACCCCGGTTGAGCTGGTGACCGGAGAGCCGGAACTGGTTGTCGAGTCCCATGACGATACCCTGTTTATTCATTTTGCCCGCGATATCGGTGAGGGCGAGGTCGTGGTCTGGCAGGAAACACCGACCAGATATCGCATAGTCCGAATCACGGACGAGCATCGCCGGGTTGCCGAAATCACCGGTCGGGACGGGCTGCAGGTGCCGGTGGCGGCCAGTCGTCAGGTACTTGATGCCATCGGCAATATCGCCTCTTTCATGACCGTGCATTCGGCCATTGATGTCGGTACCGAGGGGCAGGACGTTGCCTTTGTGACCGCAGACCCGACACCCCATATTCATATTATCCCTTACGGCAGCGGTTTTCGGCTGGAGATGTTCGTCCAGCCGTTTTCCCATTGCGGGCCTTACATGAAGCCCGGAGTGGGCGTGACCAACATGATGGCCGAGGTCAAGGGGCGGCGGCTGCAGACCAAAAGAAATTTATTGCTTGAAGAGGAAAAGGCGCGTGAGGTCGAAGAAAGCTGTCCCATGCTTGATCTTGCCATAGATCTTGAGCAGGAAAATGAGCGGGAATGGCATCTGCTTGATCCCGAAGAGTGCCTGCAGGCGCTGCTTGAACTCGAAGAGATCCGGGACTGGGTTGTTCTCGAATGGCCGGAAGGGGAGAAAATCGCGGTTCGCCGGCAGACCGGAGTCAACCAGCTCAACCTGAATATCCGGACCAGTCAGCAGGATTGGTTTTCTCTGACCGGACATCTGCAGGTCGATCAGGATGAAGTCATTGAGTTAAAAACACTGCTTGAACAGGTTCGCTCTTCGCACAGCCGTTTTATTCCCATGGGCGATGGACATTTTCTGGCCCTGACCCAGGAGTTCAGAAACCGTCTTGAGGAGCTGATCGTTTTCGGTGAAGAGGGACGGGCTGATGATGAAATTCGCATTCATCCCCTTGCTGCTCTTGCCCTTGAGGGGCTGACCAAGCAGGCGAAAACCACCGTCGATGACGGCTGGCGCCGCCGCCTGCAGGCGATCAACGAAGCCCAGGAATTTGTTCCGGAAGTCCCCTCCACCCTGCAGGCCGACCTGCGTGATTACCAGGTGGAAGGTTTTGTCTGGATGGTTCGGCTTGCCCAATTGGGTATAGGCGCCTGTCTTGCCGATGATATGGGGCTGGGCAAGACCCTGCAATCGCTGGCTGTAATTCTCTATTTTGCCGGTAAAGGGCCGACCCTGGTGGTTGCTCCCACCTCCGTCTGTATGAACTGGGAGCAGGAAATCAATCGTTTTGCACCGACCTTGAAAATGCATATGCTGAGCGGCCAGGATCGGGAGGAAGTCATCAGGGGACTGGGAAAATATGATCTGCTGATAACCAGCTATACCCTTCTTCAGCAGGAGGTCGAACTGCTCGAACAGGTGGATTGGCAGTGTATTGCCCTGGACGAGGCCCAGGCGATTAAGAATGCGGCCACCAAACGTTCCAAGGCGGCCAAGCGGTTACCGGCGAAATTCAGATTGATCACCACCGGCACACCGATTGAAAATCATCTCGGTGAGCTCTGGAACCTGTTTGCTTTTATTAATCCCGGTCTTCTCGGAACCTATAAGCAGTTTAACTCCCGGTTCGGAATTCCCATCGAGAAGCATCACGATAGATCGGCCCGCTTAAAACTGAAAAAACTGATCCGGCCGTTCATGCTTCGCCGGATTAAATCCCAGGTTCTTGAAGAGCTTCCACCACGGACGGAAATGACCCTGCGGGTTGAGATGAGTCCGGAAGAGCTCGGATTTTATGAGGCTTTGCGTCAGCAGGCCATTGAGAATATTGAAGGAAATGCGGAAAAATCGGGCCGCCATCTCCGTATTCTTGCGGAAATCATGCGTCTGCGCCGGGCCTGCTGTAATCCACGGCTGATCAGTGAAAATATCAAAATTCCGTCGACCAAGCTCAAGGTCTTTGCCGAAATAGTTGAGGAGTTACTTGGCAGTCGGCATAAGGCCCTGGTGTTTAGCCAGTTTACCGGTCATCTGGCCCTGATTCGTGAATACCTTGATGAACAGGGGGTCGTTTATAAGTACCTTGACGGGACAACCCCGGCCAAGGAGCGGCAGCGACAGGTGGACAGCTTTCAGGCCGGTGAGGGTGACCTGTTTTTAATCAGCCTGAAGGCCGGTGGCCTGGGTCTCAACCTGACCGCGGCCGACTATGTTATCCATATGGATCCCTGGTGGAATCCGGCGGTGGAAGATCAGGCCGCGGACAGGGCCCACCGGATCGGTCAGAAGCGGCCGGTGACCGTGTACCGGCTGGTCACCGCCGATACCATCGAGGAGAAGATCGTCCGCCTCCATCAGGAAAAAAGAGACCTCGCAAACTCTCTGCTTGAGGGCTCCGATGTCAGTGCCCGTTTCAACGCCGAAGAGCTGCTTGAACTTATCCGCAGTGTGTGAACCCGGGGATCAGCCGACTCGATAGCGCAGGCTTCGAGATCTGAAGGTGCGCCTCTGGAAGCACCTCAGGTCAAAAAATTATGCTATACAAAACTATTTGTCGTCACCCCGTTTTCTTCTTCTTTTTTCTGATAGGCTTATTTTTCTCGGGCCTTTCATATGCCGCTGAACTGGTGAATCCAGGACAGATAACCTTCAGGTCGCAAATATCCGAGGTCAATTTTGAAAAGATCGATCCTTAGACAGGTTCCCTGCAATTAACCTACAAAGATGTGGTGCTTCCCGGCAACGGTGGCCTTGATCTGGAGATTTACAGAACATATCAAACCGACAGAAACCTCAACTATACAGTGTTCGGCCTTGGTTGGGATTCCCATTTCGGTCGTCTGAAAAGGGTCGGCTCATCCATTACGGTTGAGTTGCAGGACGGTACGGTGAACACTGCCTATAAGGAACGATACGATGGCAGCTTCGGTGCTCTGTATTATGATTACCGAACCAAGGATTTCTGGAAGGTCGATATGGAGGGGACACCGACTCTGCAGCTTCCCGACGGGACGGAGATTGTTTTTGGACGCGGTGGAAACAGCACCTATGATCTCTGGTACTATGCTACAGAAATACGCAGGAACAATAACACGATAACTATCCATTACGGTGCAAATCGTCGGGTTGATTATGTCGTCGACTCCGTCGGAAGACGGTTGGATTTCCATTATTCCATAATTGCGAACATTTACCGGTTGCAGTCTATTTCATGGGGCCGGAAGACGCTGGTTACCTACTCCTACCCCGGTTCGGGTTCGTATCCCTCCGTATTGGGGCAGGTTATTCTTCCGGACGGCGATACCAGGCAATTCGCTGTAATAGTTCACCAGGGTATCCGAAGCGGGCTATATTCTGGTACTGTAAAAGTT
>CAZPXI010000035.1:0-15311 GCA_964590715.1 uncultured Desulfobulbus sp. | reverse complement strand
CCAATAGCGGTGAATCCGGGATGTCGCCGCTGAAATGGTGATCAACATAAAAGACTGTGTTGCCCTGTTTCAGGAGGGCCAACAGGGCATCCCGGTTCCGATCCATGGAAATGTCGAGCACGGTGATGCTGCTGTCCGTGACCTCTGTAATCCGGTCGAGCAGGCGAATATCGCGTTTGACCCCGGTTATCAGGCGGGCCTCTGGTTTCGGGGCGTGCAGACGCAGTTGATGGAGGGCACAGATACCATCGGCATCGCCGTTAAAAATGTCAAAAGACGTCATGGAGGGCGTTACTTGGTTTACAGGCCGGGCAGGTCGAAACCGAAAGGATTACCGATATTGGCCAGCCTGAATGTGAGCATATACTTCTGGTTGCCGGGAGTGTAGTTGGAGGCTAATTCAACCGACCAGCAGGATGGCTGATACACAAGGCTGAAATTTTCCTGCACGGTCTTGCTGTCTTCAAGCGAACGCTCAATGTCATAGCTCGCCATCAGGGAATAGAGCAGGAAGACCTTTAATCCGCCTTTGATCGACTCGGTGTCATTATTGTTGTCCTTGGTTGAAAAGTAGTCGAAAAAGAAAAGGTCGCCTCGGTTGCTCTTATAATTCGCTTCCAGGACGTTTTTCAGAAAACCTTCCCCGTATACGCTTATATCGGAACGATAAACGATGCGAAAGTCCTGCAGGGGATAGTAGGCGGCTTTGATTTCAACAGGGGTCAGCGGTGTTTCGTTTTCACTGGTGCGGAAATCATACCCCTGGCGAAGTTTTATGTATCCGTATTCGCGTTCATATTCGGAACCGTTTTTCCGTCCGAAGAGGGAAAAAAAGTTGTCCAGCCCGTAATAGGTGATGTTCTGCTCGCCGACCCGGTCGATATCGTCAAATTGAGGAAGATTATCCTGGTTGACATCAGAGACGTAACGGTAGGAAACATAGGGTCTGAACGTATGGTTCCAGCTGTAAATTTCACCCATGTTGACGGCGAAATCGCGAATCATGGTGGTTCCGATCTTGCCGCCGACATCGACCAGAAAACGGTTTTCCGTGTCCGAGTCCTGCCAGGCGGCATTGCCGTTATCATCGATGAGGTAGCTGGTATTGCGGAAACCGGCATCAACGGTGGTTTCGAGATACGGGGTCAGGGGGATCCCGGCGCTTAACTTGACCGGCAGGTCAAACCGTTGTGCCCGGACGCCCTGGTCTCGCCAGAAATTGGTATAATTTGCAGTCCAGGAAAAATCAATTCCCGTATCATAGACTGGGAGCAGGCCGGTGTAATTAACCATCGGCAGGTTCCAGAGGGGGTCGGGGCCGTCTTTTATTTCGCGTAGATCGTTCATGCCGAGAACGTTGACCTGCAGGGCCTGACCGTTGGCCCAGGATCGAAGCAGCTTGAGAGAATTTTCTCGCGCCAGTTCGGTTTTGTTCTGAAAGCCGCGGCCAAAGGCGTCGAGAAACCGGTCCTGGGTTTCAAGAAAGCCGGTCATGCCGCTGTTGAACTCGGTCAGGTAGTCAAGGTCGGAAACAATATCCAGGTCAAGTCGGGAGGTCCAGGGCCCGAAATTCTGATCGGCTTTTCCACGTACCCAGTAACGATCCTGATTGGTGTGTGTATACCCACCATCGGCAAAATAATCATCATTGCCCGGATCATTAGGATCGCTCAGATCATCATACAGATAGTTGGCCATGAAAAAGCCCATGGTCTCAGGAGCGGCGGTGTAGCGGAATTCCGCTCCGCCCATAAAACCGCGTTTGGTGAGATATTCCGGATACAGGGTGATGTCGCTGCTTGGGGAAAGGTTGATGAAAAACGGGGTAGTCAGGTCAAAACCGTCCCGGTCGGAGGCGGCAAACGATGGGAACAAAAATCCGGTTTGCCGGTTCCGTTTAGCCGGCAGCATCATGATCGGGGTGTAAAGAATCGGGACACCTTTCACGCGAAAAGTCGCATGCTTCAAAAAGGCATACCCGTTATCGGTGATCTCGGCATCGGCAGCGGCAAAACTCCAGGGCGGGGTCTCTCCTTCCTTAACCTTACAGGTGATGATCCAGCCATCTTCTATA
Source organism: uncultured Desulfobulbus sp. (assembly GCA_964590715.1). Lineage (GTDB taxonomy): Bacteria > Desulfobacterota > Desulfobulbia > Desulfobulbales > Desulfobulbaceae > DRLX01. The sequence goes on along the minus strand of CAZPXI010000035.1, from coordinate 13,237 downwards.
TGGTAGGTCATGTCGCCGGTTTTTTCGATAACCCGACCTTCGAGGTGCATGTCCTTGTATTCACGAATAATGGTGGCGTTATAAAAGGTGCCGGTTTCCTGGTTCAGGTCAACCGTTCCCTTGTCGGCCGTAAGTTCGTCCGGACCGATGTTGATCAGCAGGTTCCCCCGGGCCTTGATCCTGCCGAGGTCGACATCATAGGCGATCCAGTCGGCCTTGATGGTGGTCAGTGTTTTCTGCTCGGTAACGGTTTCCGGTTCAGCCGTGGTGGTGTCCCGGTCTTCTTTGGGTTTTTCACCAAGCAGGTCGGCCCAGTTCGTTTTTGGTGCTTTTTTCTTTTGTCTGGTAACCGTTTCTATCTTTTCAAGGACGACATTGCCCTCGGCGATGACACTGGCCGGGTTTTCATAGCGGGTGATTTTGTCTGCGGTAATCTGCCATTCATCGGCCTGGATGGAACCGGTATGGCCTGTTGCGGGAGAGAGGAGGCCGCAGGCCGACAGGAGGAGAACAGCAAGGACAAACGGAGTGGATTGGATGTTATGGTGCACCTCGACCTGCTCCTGTGAAAAATTAATGTGTTGTACCGGGCACGTAGCTTGTGTCGTCTGTTGAGACATCAGGGGACCGGTCAAGTTAAGCCTAATCTGTAGAAATGTACGCGTACCGGTAGGTTGTGTCAAGAAAAAAGGGGGAGAATAGGCTTGCATGGTCACTGAAATTAGTTTATCTATACAGACAATAATTAAAAATGCTATTTTGTACACTTCCGTTTGCTGTACAAGTTCGGCGGCCACGATGTTCGGCATCCGGACGGCGACGGCAATTCGCAGGCATCTCACCTCTTATGGATCACATCTTCGGCCCGGTCAATTCCAGGCGACTTGGTCGTTCACTGGGTATTGATCTTCTTCCTGAGAAAATATGCAACTTAAACTGTATCTACTGTGAAGTGGGTGCGACCACAACGTTGACCTGTGACCGGAAAGAGTATGTTCCAACGGCGGAAATTATAGCGGAGATTGATGCCTATTTCGCCGTCGGCGACCGGCTGGCGGAAATTGATATCGTCACCGTAACTGCCAGCGGCGAGCCCACTCTGCATTCAGGCTTTGGTGAAATTCTTGCCCATCTGAAAGAAACGACCGGCAAGCCGATAGCAGTGCTGACAAACGGCACAACCCTGATGGATGAGCAGGTCCGGCAGGAACTTGCCCTGGCCGATGTAGTGATTCCATCGCTTGATTCGGTCCGGGTTGAGAGCTTCAGGAAACTGGATCGACCCGCAACCTGTCTTGATCTTGGGGAGATAATCGACGGGCTGATCCTTTTTTCCCATGAGTACAAGGGGAAAATCTGGCTGGAGATATTACTGGCCCGGGGCATCAATGATTCGGATGAGGATGTGATGGCCCTGCAGGAGGTCATCAAGCGGATACGTGTTGATCGAATTCAGCTCAACACCGTTGCCCGGCCGCCTCTGGAATCCTTTGCCAGGCCCGTCAGCGAGCATCGCCTGCAGGAAATCGCGGCCCTGCTGCATCAGTGGAATCCCGGAGTCCCGGTTGATTTGCTGGCCCAGGGGGCGCCGACAAAAGATATAACATCAACGGATGTCAAGGCTGAAGATCAGCCGGACCTTGTTGATGAGATTATACAAATGTTAAAACGGCGGCCATGTACGGCTGCTGATATAAATAAGATCTTCCATTGTGGAGGTCTTGAAAAAGTTGAGCAGTACCTTGCACCACTTGTCCGATCAGGCAAAATCCACACCCGTCGCCACGGCGACAGGGTGTATTATCTGCTGCGCGCTGAGTGATTACTGCGGGAAACATCGTTTCCCGCCAGCCGGCAGAACTTTTGTACGTTGAGAAAACTTTGTCTCCGATGATCGTGCAAATGTGGATATTTTTTGGCCATGATTGGTCCTGAGTGTACGCAGAGGTACTGGATCTAAAAAATTGTACTAGGAACTTTCATGACTGAGAAAAAAGAAACAGAGGCCTCTGATAAGGCAAAAAAACAAAAAATTAAAAAGGCAACAACAGGTGCCTGGTGGAAAGGGGTCTCCAACCTGCTGGGTAAGAAGGAGTCGACGGAATCGAAGGAGGCCGACAAATCGGTACCTGCAGAGAAACAACAGGCCAAGCCGCCTGAAAAAGCCAAAAAACAGGAGAGAAAAAAACGTTCTGCTCCGCGCAAACCCAAGGCGGTGGTGGAGAAAACGGAAGAGACCGGCGATGTGCCGGAGAAGGATACTCCGAAAAAGAAGGCTTCTCCAAAGGGCAGACAGGGGGGACAGCGGAAAAAGCAACCCAAATCCGGAAGCCGCCCCGCACAGCAAAAAAATGAGGAACGGACCGCACCGCAGAAAACGCCTGAGAAAAAAGGACTGGTTAAGCTGCTGATCAATGCGGAAGAACCGGAGGAATGCCGCATAGCCCAGGTGGAGAACGGGCGCCTGGATTCCTACCATGTCACCACCGTGGTTCGGGAACGGACAAAAAATAATATCTACAAGGGCAGGATTGTCGCGGTTGAGGCCAATCTGCAGGCAGCTTTTGTAGAGATCGGCACCGACCGCAACGGTTTTCTGCCCTTTAACGAGATCCATCCGGAATACTTCCGGGAGGATGTCAGTGAACGGGACCGTAAGCTTATCTCCCAGCATCAGTGGAAAAAGCTGAAGATTGAAGACGTGGTCAAAAAGGGCCAGGAAGTTTTGGTCCAGGTGGTCAAGGAGGTGACCGGAAACAAAGGTGCCAATATGACGACCTATCTTTCCCTGCCGGGCCGGAGTCTGGTGCTGATGCCGGGAAGTGACAGTGCCGGGATCTCTAGAAAGATCGTCGGTGAGGAGCGGAGATCCGCCCTGCGGGAAATAATGAGCAACTTCTCCATTCCCGAAGGCATCGGATATATTATTCGTACGGCCAGTGTTGATATTACCAAAACCGCCCTGCAGAAGGATTTACGCTATCTGCTGCGTCTCTGGAAGGAGATCAAGAAGCGGGGCCAGACCATGAATACCCCTGCCCTTGTCTATGAAGAGCAGGATACGGTGGTTCGTTTCCTGCGTGATCATTTTGTCCCTGAAATTGATGAAATTCAGGTCGACACCGAGGAGTCCCTGGAACAGGTAAAGCAGTTTGTTGAGTTGCTGCCCACAAAACAGAAAAAGGTACAGGTTAAACTGCACCGGGGGGCAAAGCCCATCTTCAATCAGAACAATATTGAAGAACAGATTGAGTCAATCTATAAACCTCAGGTGCCGTTGCCGTCGGGCGGGTCGATTGTTATCGACCCGACCGAAGCCCTGGTTGCTATTGATGTCAACTCGGGCCGGACCTCAAAAAACGGGGATTTTGAAGAGACCATATTCCTTGCCAATATGGAGGCCGCGGTTGAACTTGCCCGTCAGCTCAGGCTTCGCGACCTTGGCGGTCTGATCGTGGTCGACTTCATTGATATGCGAAATAAAAAGCATATCCGCGAGGTCGAAAAGCAGGTGAAAACCAGTATGAAAAGGGATAAGGCCAAGGTTGATATAAGCCGGATCTCCCGGTTTGGCCTGATGCAGATTTCCCGCCAGAAAATGGGCGCGCCGATTGAGAAGGGCAGCTATCTTACCTGTGAGCACTGCCAGGGACGCGGGGTGGTTAAATCGGTCGAGACCCAGGCGCTGTATTACCTGCGTCGCATCCAGACCGGTATTCTGCGCAAAAAAATCCAACGGGTGGAGTGCAGGTTGCCGCTGGACGTTGCCAATTATCTGCTCAATAAAAAGCGGAAGGAACTCGGTGAGCTTGAGGCTAGGCACCGTGCCTCTATTGACATTATCCCGCGGCCGGAGATGAAACCCGGCGACAATCAGATTGAATTTCTTCAGGCCCAGGGGTAGTCAGCTTGGGGATATGTACACAGGAGAAGGAAATTCCTTGCGCTCCGGAATGAGATGCGCTATGAATGCAAGCCGCAATGTGCGCCTGTAGCTCATCTGGATAGAGTATCGGACTACGAATCCGAGGGTAGCAGGTTCGAATCCTGCCAGGCGCACCATTAACAGACCACAACCCCGGTCAGCTCAAGCTGTCCGGGGTTGTTTTGTTTCAGGTGGCTCCGGTTGGGTCTGCGCTCTACGCCCACCAGATGGAGCGCTTGGGTGGGTTGCCGTTTTTGTCGAACACGTCGCCGGATTCCTTGAGGATGGTGTCCAGCTCCTCAACCGTGAAGTTGTAGCCTTCCTCGGCCGCCAGGGCGACAAACTCTTCCATGGTGGCGGGTACGTCGTATCTGGCGCGAAAATGTTTATCTTCGCCGCCGGCAATAAGTAAATTCTCTACGTCTTGTCGAGCCATCGGTATCTCTCCCTTGTATTTTCCTGTTTCTTTTTTCAAGAACTACTTCGGTACAATTCAATTTTAATGTTGTCCCCGTCCGCCTCATGGATCCGGTAACGTCCTCCCCGGGTAAAAACCAGGTTCAGGTCTGCGCCTTTTGTCCGCAGGAGGGCGACAGCACCACTGATCCTATCCGTGTCGGCCTCGTTATGTACGTGGATGATCAGCTCACGGGGGGTGTCGGTAAACTGGAGCAGAAACCCGTTGTGTTCCAGGAACACCAGATCCTCGTAGGCATAGGAAATGTCCATGCCTGCGGCCGTCAGGGCTTCGCGCACCAGACCTAATTCTCGGGTCGTCATAGTGTTTTCTCATGAATAAGGGTGTAGGTCAGGGTTTGCAGCTGAGCGGTGATCTCAAGCATACCGGCAATTTCTTCAGCCTTGGGCGGTCTGATCATAAAGGCATCCACATCGCAGATTTCCTGGTAGCGATCCAGGGCCAACACCTTGTCCTTGATCTCGCCTAGAGCCCCGGGAAAGGTTTCCTCCATAGCCTCAACCAGATCGCCCATTGTATGGTTATAGGGCAGGGCGCCGTATTTCATCAGGGCCGCCATAACAAATTTCTCAATGGCCATGGCGATGATGTTATAGAGAATTTCCGGGGTAAACACTTTCCGTTCTTTGGCGTGGGCACCATGTGCGGTTTTCAGATAGGCCTCACCCTCGTGCAGGAAATCCTCCCAGCCGTCAATGGACTGGATTCTGATGTCGTTAAACCCTATGAGTGGAGCTGCTCCCTGTGTGTTTGATTCAAGCATTTTTTAATTCTCCGTATTCTTCATAATTTTCGTATCTTTCGCGTATTTAATATTTCGTATTTGCATGTTCAGGGGAGTGTTGATCGTTTGCACAGGCAGATCAGTTGTGTCTGGTGCCACTGCAACTTGTGATAAAAATTCAGGGCCGGGCTGTTTGATCGGTCGGCCAGCAGTTGCAGGCGGACGACATTTTTTTTCGTCCCCCAATCCTGCAGTCCGCCCAGCAGGGCGGTGGCCACTCCGTTCCTCTGCCGGGACTTGTCGACCACTACATCTTCAACCAGCAGGGATAAACCGCCCTCGGCAGTGGAGACCATGAGCTGGCCGGAACACATACCGATGATTTCGGTGTTCTTCTCCGCCACCAGCAGAATGCCCCGATCATTCTTCAACATCATTTCAAGACCGGTCCGTTGTTGCCCCGGACAAAAGGTGAAATCTTCTTCCAGACTGAAAAGGAGACGGAGCAGGGCGACCATGGCATCAATGTCCTTGGATTTTGCTTTGCGTATGGTTACCCCGGACATTGTTTGTAAGTCATCACAGGCGGCGCATCTTTACGCGGTCACTCCCGCCCGCATAGAGGGGCTATAGCGGACAGAAGTGACTGCGGAAATCTGCACCACCTGTGACAACTTACAGAAATGAGATATGTGAAAATGCATAGTTACTAACCCCGTGAGTGGTTACCATTGATTTTTACCAAAAGGTTCCGATCAGGAAATAAGGTACTCGGCCGCCGGTTCGCCATCCTCCAGGCCATCGAGAATGGCATCGATCGCCTCCTCGGAGTTGACTTCTTTGAACCACCAGTTTTCCGGCTGGATGACCATGATCGGGCCATTGTCACATTGTTTGAGGCAGGTGGTGGCTGAGATTAAACAATCCAGTCCCCGGTCGATGATCTCTTCTTCGATGTACTGCAGGAATCCGTCGGTTTCCTTATGGCAGATGCCTTTTTTATCACCTGCTGCTCTGAAACTCTGACAGAGCAGTATCTGTCGTTCTGCTATAGCCATTTTTTACCTCTATTCTGTATCGTTAATTTTTTTTCATGCTTCTTGAGGACACTCCGCCATAATTCCCTGGATCCCCGCCTTCGCGGGGATGACGTCGAATTTACAACTTGTCATTCCTGCGGGAGATTTTTCGCTGAACGTCTTTGCACCTCTGCGTGCGATGAGGAGTTGTTATGAACCTGTTATTTTTTACACTTACCCTTTTTGCCGCCGCCGTATAACACATCGACCATCCCTTCAATCGGGTCTTCGGTAAGAATAACCCTGATGCCCTCTTCGGCCAGAAACTGCCTGGGTGCCTGACCGGCATGGGAGGCGAGCAGTGCAAAGCAGTCGGGAATGGTCGCAGCTAAGCTTTTCCAGCGATCCGGGCTGCCGGAAGGCGGCGTGTCCCGGGCCTCCAGCAGGCAGGGAAGCCCGTCATCCCGCGGTCCGTAGATCAGCAGTTTGCCGGTCTGTCCCAGGTGCAGGTCCACATCCATGCCGCTGCTGCTTGCAACCGCCACATTCGGCCTATTCCGGCTTGGCCGGGGCTGGACAGGTGTCAAACCCGATTGTGGCGTTCCAGGCGGGGGCAGGTCGGGTTCGGGTTGAAAAACTGTTGCCTCAATATGAGCCAAGGCCCGGCTTGTAAGCATTTCCAGGTCGGGCCCCTCGCCTGTTATTTCAAGGGCGGTTGCCCCGAGTCCTGCCGTTTTTTCAGCAATACTTGTAATCTCGTTATCGTTGATTCCTTTTTGCACCCTGGTTCTGATTGTCACCTGCAAGCCTGCTCTGGAAAAGGCCTGCACCGCTTCGGCCTGATCGGCAACGAGTATCTCGGCTGCCCGGGCCAGGGGGATGTTTTTTTTATCCGGCCTGATCCATTGATAGAGTTTTGTCGCTGTTTGCGGATCCACGGTGTCTACCAGCACCGTTACCTTGTCGACGCCAAGCGTATTCAGGTCACCGGCATGAGAGGCTCCGTTTAAGCCCAGAGTGGTGAGCGTAATCCTGCTCCCTCTGGCTTTTGCCTGCAACAGTTCAAGGCAGCTCCGGGTAGCATTCCAGGAGGCCAGTACGTCACCGGGGCCGCAGAGTTCAATGGATGGAATCTCTTTTCCGCCTGCCCGTAAACTGTCCAGCCATGCCACCGCCTCGGCCGGAAGCATAGCCGGTCCGGTCTTGCCTTCGGGTGCTGCCTGCAGCCGATGATTGGCATTGGCAGCTATGGGGAGTACCAGATTGATGCTGTCACGATGCAGTTGAGTTGTTGTCATAGTCGTCATCTCCTTCCAAATAACCGGTAGTGTACGTTACACCGCAAGCGGTGTAACGAGGCCGGACTTTCTCTCTGCACCTGAAACCGTTTTACAGCACCAGCTCAAAGCTGGTTTCCGAATCGTCACGATCTTTACGATCCAGGAGTGCATTGAGGATTTTTTCCAGCAGCCGCAGGCCGCCTTTATAGCCGACGGTTGGAAAGTACTGATGTCCCTGGCGGTCCAGAATGGGGAATCCCCACCTGACCAGCGGCACGTCCTCATCCCTGGCTATGTACTTGCCGTAGGAGTTACAGATCAACAGGTCCACCGGTTCATTCTTCATCCACTGATGGAGGAGAAAAAGGTCACCCTTGGCCTTGACATTAACCTCAAATCCCATGTCTTTGGTGAGTTCCTTGATCCGTTTTTCAAACTTTTTTCCCACCGTTCCGGTGACGACATGGACTGGACACATGTCAATCGAGACCAGAAACTCCACCATGGCAATAACCTGATCCGGGTCACCGGCAATAGCGACCTTTTTTTTGTAAAAATACTGGTGCATGTCAGTGATCATGTCTACCAGCTGGCCCCGTTCAAGGGCCAGTTCGTCGGAGACCGAAACTCCGGCAATGGTACGCAGGGCATCAACGAAACGGTCGGTGGCCTGGAGGCCAAAGGGCATGTCCAGCACCTTGCACGGTACCTTGCATTTCTTGTCCAGTTCGCGGGCCGCTGCAGCCGAACACCATTCGCCCAGGGCCAGGGTGCCGGTGGAATCACCGGTGGATTTCAGTTCTTCTATGGTAGTCCCACCGTCGGGAAACATCTTGTATTCCCCTGTCATCGGGCCGTTTAAGACACCTGAGGTGTCCGGGAACATGATGGTCTCCACTCCGGTGAGCTTTGCCATCCGCTTGATCTCTTCCATGTCCGAGGGCTCGACCCAGCCGGGAATGATGTTGACCTTGCCGTTTTTGGTTTCTGTTTTTTCAGAAAATTCCACCATGGACTTGACCATGGTGGAGAATCCGGTGACGTGTGAACCAGCATAGCTGGGCGTGGAGGCGCCGATGACGTATTTGCCCTCCGGGATCTTGCCTTCCATTATGGCTTTTTTTCTGATCTGGGGCAGATCATCGCCGATGGTCTCCGACAGACAGGTTGTATGGACGGCAATGACATCGGGTTCATAGACCGTAAATATATTGTTGATGGCCTGTAACAGGTTTGCCTGACCACCGAAGACCGAGGCCCCTTCAGTGAAGGAACTGGTGGAGGCTGAAATCGGCTCTTTGTAATGACGGGTCAGGGTGGAGCGATGGTAGGCGCAACATCCCTGGGAACCGTGACTGTGCGGAAGGCATCCGTGGATGCCAAGTGCCGCGTACATAGCTCCGATTGGCTGGCAGGTCTTGGCCGGGTTGATGGTCAAGGCCTTTCGATCAGCCATTTCTTTTGGTGTATGTCTCAGTAACATTGAATAAACCTCTATTGGTAACGTTCAGTTAACGCAGAACTCAAAACTCAAAACTTCGGCCAAGCCGGTTATTCCCAGACATAGGCAGCTGTAAGTTCGGGATTCTCCTGCCATGGGGCTTTCAGGTACGACCACACCTTGGAGCTGGTCAATCGGTCGATTTCGTGATAGAAATTGACTGCACCCTTGAATCCGGCATAGGGGCCGCCGGAGTCGTAGCTGTGGAGCTGTTTCATGGGCACTCCCAGTTTCATGATCGAGAATTTTTCCTTTATACCGGCGCAGAAAATATCCGGCTTCATGAGTTCCACCAGTTTCTCCGCCTCATACTGATTCAGGTCGTCGATAATCAGAGTGTCCTTCTCCATGTCCGGGATCAGGCCGTCATATCGTTTGAAGTCAATACCGACTTTCTCAAGGGCCGCCATCTGCTCCGGCGTTTTTCGGGGTGTGTAGCGGGTTTCGTCGGCTTCGACCTCAATTTCTTCGATATTCCGGCTGTCAGCGTCCACCTTGAGAGGCAGTACCTGGCGGCCTTCATAATCGTCACGATGGGCAAACTCGTAGCCGGCCGAGATGACCTTCATGCCCATCTCGTTGAACAGCCCCTGGTAATGATGGGCCCGGGAGGCGCCGACAAAGAGCATGGCTGTCTTGCCGGTTGTGCGGGTGGCGACTTCGGCTGCGGCCGCTTCCACCTCCGGCATCTCCTCGGCAATGACCTCTTCCACCCTGGAGATAAGGTCCTTATCCTCAAAATAGGCGGCGATCTTACGCAGTGATTTGGCCGTGGACCGGGCGCCGATAAAGTTGACCTTGACCCACGGAATGCCGTACTTGGTTTCCAGCATGTCGGCCACATAGTTGATGGATCGGTGGCACATGACCGCGTTTAGATCCGCGGTATGGGCGGAGGCAAACTGGTCATAGGTGGCGTTGCCCGAAAAAGTCGAAACACAGGTAATCCCGCATTTGTTGAAGATTCGGTCAATCTCAAATCCGTCGCCGCCGATGTTGTACTCGCCCAGCAGGTTGATCTTGAACTTGCCGGGTTTGACCTCGTCGTTTTCGCCGACAATATGACGAAAGACCTGGTTGTTGGCGATATGATGGCCGGCGGACTGGCTGACACCCTTGTATCCCTCACAGGAAAAGGCATAGACATTACAGTCGCCGAATTTTTCCTTCATGGTTTTGGCTACGGTATGGATATCATCACCGATCAGGCCCACTGGACAGGTGGCAAAAACAGCAATTGACTTGGGGTGAAAGAGGTCATAGGCCTCCTGGATGGCTGTTGCCAGTTTTTTCTCGCCGCCGAAGATAATATCCTGTTCCTGCATGTCGGTGGAAAAGGCATACGGGATATAATTTTCGCCGGTCTCTCCGGCATCGGTTTGGTTGCGGCGGGTCAGCCAGGCGTAAAAACTGCAGCCGATGGGGCCGTGGACCAGGTTGACGATATCACGGGTAGGCCCCATGATAACGCCCTTGCAACCGGCATAGGTACAGCCGCGCATGGTGATGATGCCTGGAATGGTCCGGACGTTGGCGGTTATTTCCGGGGTCTCGTTTTCAAGCGCCTCGTTGATCATGATCTGCTTGGCGCGCTTACGGGCAACCTTGGGCGGATACTTGGCAATCAGTTTGCTCTTGATATCCGCAGGATCCCACTGCACAAGCTTTTCTTTTACTGCTGTCATCATTTTACTCCTTGTTTAGGGGGGGCAGGCTGAAGTCGTTCAAGGCGTTGAGAAAGACATCAATCGGACTACAGGCTGCGCACCCTGCATTATGCAATGGCTTTGGCGCCGGTTTCCCCGGTTCGTACCCGTACCGCATCCGGAATCGGCAGAACAAAAATTTTGCCGTCTCCGGGTTTGCCGGTCTGGTTGGTCTTGATAAGAGTCTCCACTACATCCTTAACCTGATCGTCATCGGTGACAACGGTGATCATTCTTTTGGGATAGAGCTTTCCCTTTTCGCCAAGCAGGGCGGCGGCTTCTTCATAGCCTTCTTCGGCACCGGCCAGCACATCGGGGTTGACAAAACCTTTGCCACGGCCCTGGGCCTCGTGGGCAAAGAAGGCATCAACTCCGGCAGCGGTCAGGGCCTCTTTAGTCTGGTTCATCATGTTGATCCGCACGACGGCGATAACCTCTTTCATGCCGGTACCCCCTCAGAGGCGGAGGCCGTGTCCAGTACACCGGAACTGATGGTGTAGGATTCCTCCACCGGGCTGATAAAGATCTTGCCGTCGCCGAAGGCGCCTTTTTTCTCGGTCCGGGCGGTTTTCATAATGGTATCAATGACAAAATCCTTGTCCGCCTCGTTGATTACACTCATCAGCATGGTTTTGGGAATTTCGTCGTAGGTGACCTCGCCGATTTTGATGCCGCGCTGCTTGCCCCGGCCGGCCACCGAGTATTTTGTTACCGCCGGAAACCCGGCATCCATAAGGGCTGCCAGTACTGCGTCTGATTTTTCCGGTCTGACAATGGCTCGAATCATAATCATCATATTCTCTTCTCCATTCTTTTCTTAATCGTTTCTGCTCTGCCTGTTCTTTCCTACTGCATCAAGCCGAAATCCATGAGCAGGGTTTCAAGCTCCTCAATTTCCATTGGGGTGGGAATGACAAATCTTTCATTGCCGTCGATGGCCTTGGCCAATGCCCGGTACTCGTCGGCCTGCTCTGCTTCGGAGTTCCAGTCGATGACGGTCTTGCGGTTGATCTCGGCCCGCTGGACGTCGTTGTGCCGGGGAACAAAGTGGATCATGTGGGTGCCGAGTTTGGCGGCAAACTGCTCAATCATTTCTTTCTCATTGTCCACCATCCTGGAGTTGCAGATCAATCCGCCGAGACGAACGTTACCGGTCTGGGCGAACTTTCTGATTCCCTTGCTGATGTTGTTGGCTGCGTACATGGCCATCATCTCGCCGGAAACAACGATATAGATTTCCTCAGCCTTGCCATCACGAATCGGCATGGCAAATCCGCCGCAGACCACATCACCCAGGACGTCATAAAAGGCATAATCCAGTTCTTCCTTTTCATCATATGCGCCCAGGGATTCCAGCATGTTGATGGAGGTGATGATCCCGCGGCCGGCGCAGCCGACTCCCGGCTCCGGACCACCGGATTCCACACAGAGAACACCGGCATATCCTTCTTTGCGGATATCGTCGAGTTCTACGTCTTCGCCCTCTTCACGCAGGGTATCCAGCACTGATTTCTGTGCCATACCGCCCAGCATCAACCGGGTAGAATCCGCTTTTGGATCACAGCCGACAATCATGACCTTGCGTCCCATCTCGACCAGACCTGCTACGGTGTTCTGAGTGGTTGTGGATTTACCGATTCCGCCTTTTCCGTAGATAGCCACCTTACGCATTACTCTTTCTGTACTCATTGTTCCTTCCTCCATATAAAATAGGATGTATTCCGGAGTATTCCGGCCCTGTATTTGTCTTGTTGCCCGAGATTGTCCGGGAGATCCGAAGGCACCTCGGTGCGATCTGAAGTACCCTCTGTTCCGCAAGGGATGTGCCAGATAAAATTCTTTTAATTTTTTATTGTTAGAACAGTTCGTTGAAGGTGTTTTTCTGTTTTTTTGTTCGGGGAGCACAGCAGAAAATTTGCCGCTTTTGTTGGAAATATGACAATAAGGTAGGGGCGCGACATTATTGTCCGCATGGCCAGACTCCTGTGTCTGGAGTTGGTCCCTGGCTCTGAATAGCTCCGGTGACGGGTGCGCGGATCGTGCCAGCTGAAACGGAGAGGGCGGTATGATCCGCGTCCGAAAACTGACTTGCGGTGGGATGTGTGTGCGGCAGCGTCAGTGCCGGAAGAGGGTCATCCGGCCAGGAAAGAAGTTCCGGCCTTATGGTTGAAGCAATCGGTTGGTGATGGAACAGGGGCTACAATGGGAAAGGCTCCGAAATCGAATCGGGTGATCGAATCGGAGCCTTGATGCGGGGTTGAAATGCAATGTTGGGTGGAGGGGCTGGTATTTTTTTTATTCGTGCGTCTATTCTGCACCGCAGGTAGCGCTCAGTGGTGAGAATTCCATTGTGCAGGGAGTTTTTTTAATGCCTGACAATGGGAAATCCCCGTCGCGCCCAGTCGTAGGCCCCGTAGCGCAGGTTATATATCCGTTTAAATCCTGCATCAGCGAGAATTTTTGAGGCTACAGTACTTCTGTTGCCGGTGGCGCAGTAGACAAAGACGTCATCATTTTTGTAGGCTTTCAGCTCCTTGATGCGTGCCTGTAGCTGTCCGATGGGGAGCAGGTGCGCTCCCTTGATGCTGAATTGTTTGTATTCCT
>CAZPXI010000034.1:0-15329 GCA_964590715.1 uncultured Desulfobulbus sp. | reverse complement strand
TAGCAAAGAAAAAGAAAAAAGAAGAAAAACGTCAGCGTAAACTTGAAAAAAAGAAAAATCCGACCGGTGAGCAGGAGCCCCTTGCCCCACAGGACGACGATCTGTTGTAACCTCATTCCCCCTGATATATATATCTTCAATCTTCTGCTGCAGGACGTTTCCTTGTAGCTGCATTGTAAGGACACGATCATGATTACTGCATCCAATGTTGCTCTTGCCTATGGCAAGAGAATTATTTTCCAGGACGTTAATATAAAATTCACCCCTGGCAACTGTTATGGCCTGATTGGGGCAAACGGTGCCGGCAAATCCACCTTTCTTAAAATCCTTGCCGGCCTGCTTGATCCGGATCATGGCACTATCAGCAAGGGGCCCGGCCAGCGGCTTGCAATGCTGAATCAGGATCAGTTTGCCTTTGACGCCCATACTGTACTCAACACAGTGATCATGGGACATGAGAAACTCTACAAGATAATGGCTGAGCGCGACGCCCTTTATGCCAAACCTGATTTCAACGAAGAGGACGGTATCCGTTCAGGAGAGCTGGAAGTCAAATTCGGTGAAATGAACGGGTATGAGGCGGAAGCAGAGGCGGCCGTCCTGCTCAGCGGGCTCGGGATCCAGGAAGACCTGCTGCAGAAAAACATGAAAGAGCTCGACGGGACCGACAAGGTTCGGGTCCTGCTTGCCCAGGCCTTGTTCGGCAACCCGGATATTCTGCTTCTTGATGAGCCCACAAACCATCTTGACATCAAAACCATCACCTGGTTGGAAAATTTTCTCTCACGGTTCCAGAACACGGTTATTATCGTTTCCCATGATCGACATTTTCTGAATCAGGTCTGCACCCATATGGCGGATATCGATTATGGCAAGATCAGAGTGTATGTCGGCAATTACGATTTCTGGCATCAGGCCAGTCAGCTCCATTTCCGCCAACAGGAAACCCAGAGCAAGAAGGCAAAGGCCAAAGCCGACGAACTTAAAGCATTTATCCAGCGTTTCAGTTCCAACGCCTCCAAGGCCAAACAGGCCACCTCGCGCAAAAAACTACTCGAGAAACTGACCATAGAAGATATGCCCGTCTCCTCAAGGAAATATCCCTATATCGCCTTTACCCCCGAACGACCCTGCGGAGACGTTATCCTGGAAATAAACGGCCTCTCCAAAGCAATCGACGGAGTCACCATGTTTGAGGATCTATCGCTTACCGTCAATAAAGGGGATAAAATTGCCTTTGTCGGCTTAAACAGCCTTGCAAAAACCACCCTGTTTCAAATTCTGGCAGGAGAGCTTGAGGCGGATCAGGGCAGTTTCCGCTGGGGAGTCACTATTAAAAACGCCTATTTCCCGAAAGAGAATAACGAGTATTTTGATGATGAAGAGCTCGATCTAATCGGCTGGCTGCGTCAGTTTGCACCTGTAAAGGAGAGTGAGAGCTTTGTGCGGGGATTTCTGGGGAAAATGCTTTTTTCCGGCGAGGAAGCCATGAAAAAGACCGCTGTTCTCTCCGGCGGGGAACGGGTTCGCTGCATGCTCTCTAAAATGATGCTGTCCGGAGCCAACGCGCTCATTCTTGATGAACCCAACAACCATCTTGATCTTGAATCAATCACCTCGTTAAACAATGCCCTGATTGACTTTTCCGAGGTTGTGCTGTTTGCATCCCATGATCATCAGTTTGTCTCGACCGTGGCCAACAGGATCGTCGAAATCACTCCTGGCGGCATTGTCGACGTGATGATGGACTTTGATGAGTATCTGGTAATGAAGGAAGAGCAAGAGGCCGAGGAAAACTTTTGCCTGGAACGTCGGGCAGCATAACAGCTTGAGCAGTCGGTTTATGGCACGTCTTGTCTGCCAACCATGAGTGTAGAAAATTTTGGGATTCCAACCTGTCCGACAGCTCCGGCAGCCTGTTTAGAGTTATAGGTTGATCTGCAGGATGGTACCAAGGTTCGACCTGCCTATTTGAACGGCAAAGAGCCCTGTGAGATACTCCTGCACCTCCGCCTGCTGGTCCGGCATGACCAGAAACCCGGGCACCGGTCTGGATCTGTGTATATGCCTGCCGGTCTTTTCCGGCCGTTGCTTTCCATCCGCCTCCTGCCCGGGTGCATTTTCCCGGATCATCATCGGCAGCACATCAAGCATGTTCCCCCAACAGTTGCCCTGATCAAGATGCTCGATGAGCTGCAGGGTGACCGTATTAACTTCCATGAGTATATCGGGCTGTTCAGCCATGCCGGACTTGCCGCAATCAACGCTTGAGCCGAAACATCGGCAGGCAAAAGGCCGCAATTGGTACATGGAACAGCCCTGGTCCTGATCCAGAAAAGGGCAGGGATCAAGAACATGGTCGGATCCATCCCCGCTGATTTCCAGCCCCTTAAGGCAGTTACCGGCCCATTGATTAGTCGTCATGCCGGGACGGCCTATGCGGCCCTTGATCTGCAGCCTCCCGCGCAACCAGTCCAGCCGCGACTTTTCCTTTTTCTGTAATCCATTAACAATAAACCGCCCTTCGGCTCCGGTTATGGTCACGTTTCTGGTGCAGCAGGCGGCGCACCCCTTGTGACAGGCCAACTCCAGTCCGGTGGCCCAGGATTCGTAATACCGATACATTTCTTCCAGGATCGTAAGGACTTGGGTTTGGGCCGCGTTGATCATAGACTTGGCCTCTTGTCACCGGGTAGAGTGGCACGGACATCATTTTTTTCACTGGGCTGCCAGTGCAGGCCCCCTTTAAAGCCATAGCCCCGAAGGATATACAGGGTCTGCACGACCTGCTTGCCGAGCCAGGGTGAGGTGCGGTACAGGTGTATCTCTTCAGGTGGATCAACATGATCAAAAAGCGGAGCCAGACGCTTGGCCATACCTTTCCACTCATAGACCCCGACCCCGTCTTTGCCGAGCACCATAGAGTCGTCAAACCAGTAATCATATACGTTAGGTCGGGTCCACTTGTTGATGGAAACGGTTTTCGGTTGTCCCGGCATGTAGAAGGCAAGTTCACTGGCCTGTTGATAGCGCAGGCCGAAAATAAAAGTATTTTTCGGAGACGGCATGTTCCGCACAATTGCATCTACCCGGGCAGCCAGTACGTCCCAGCCGACGGTCTCCCGGGCAACTCTGTCAAGTTTTATCGGCAGCGGCAGAACCGGGTAGACGACCTGAGCCAGAACCGGGATGGTCATGAAATAGGCTATGAAAAGGGCAATGGACCAGGTTCGTGTGGTTCGTGGTCTGGTTCCGGCCCTTCCCGGACTGTATATGGCGGCCAGCAGGACCATGCCGCTGAGATAGCCGGCGGACGGCCAGTTGCCATAGATACGGACATGGAAAGAGAGCAGGAAAAAAACAATAAAAGTTGTTGCCGACATCCAGATAAGAAAACTACTGTCTTCACGACCCAAACGTTTGCGTGCAGTCCGGCCGAACCATGCTGCAAGCAGGAGGATAAAGAGCAGGGGCGAGATCAGCAGCAACTGTTCTCCAAGGTAGTCTCCAACAAAACGCAGGGTGAAGAGTCTGGAGTCATCAGCCCCGCCCTGGTAGAGGACATGGCGAAACGTAGCCCAGCCGTTGTCACTGTTCCAGATGAGAACAGGCGTAAAGAGGATAAAAGCGAGGATGAGCCCGAACCAGGGCCAGATTGAGGCCAGTTGTTTTCGATAGGATGGAACGGCAAGCATGCAGAAAAACAGGGACGGCAGAAAGAGGAGCATCGTGTACTTGGATAACAGACCCAGGCCGAACCAGAGGCCGGTCATCAGCCACTGTCCGGGGGATCGATTGCTCAAGGCCATGGCGCTGTGATAACAGGCCGCAGCCCAACAGGGAAGAAGCAATCCGTCCGGAGTTGCGATAAGCGCGGAACCGTTAAATAACAGGATGCCCTGGAGCAGTAAAGCAACATGAAGGGCGCAGCGGCAGGAAAACCAGCGCGCGGCCAGCAGGCAGAGATAGAAAGACGTCAGACCAAGGCCGAGAATCGTGGGCAGGCGGACTGCAAATTCAGTCTGGCCGAAGATCTGGGTAGACAGCCATATGGTCCAGGCAATCATAGGTGGATGATCGTAATACCCGAGGGCGAGGTATCTGCTCCACTGCCAGTAATTTGCCTCGTCCGGCACCAGAAGAAACTGGGTGCTGATGGCAAGGCGGACCCCAAGGCCGATCAAAATGACCAGCCAGGTCGCAACCATACAATTCCATTCTTTTGTTGTCTGCATGTATACTGTTATGAAAGGGAGTGACAGGTTGCTCCAGGCTGCCTATGCGTCCCCTTTTTCAGATTTTTTTAATTTTTCCCTGATGAAAACCCTAGTGAAACTATCACAAGGTGTGCCGACTGACAATAGAGAACTCTTTATTGCGTAACCTGAGCGATACTGGTACTTGTATCCAGTCAACCAGATACAAGCATTGGAAAAATTTTTCCGTACCTGAAAGGAGACTGTTTTTGATAGACACATTTTCTCATGCCGAACGGCGGGTAAAGAAATACCGGGCGATGGAGCTTATTTTTCTTGCTGGTGTGCTGTTGCTTGCAACGCTGCTTATCTACCTGACTGACGGGGACAGATTCCTGGCCGGGATCATTTACGAGCCGGACGGTATCTGGCCGGGCATTGATCGCTTTCCGTGGAATATACTCTATGACTGGGCCCCGGCCCCGGGTATTGTTTTGGCTGTTCTTGCCCTGCTGGTCTGTATCGGCGGTTTTTTTTCCCGTTCCCTGAAAAAGCAGCGACGGCCGGCAATTTTTCTGCTGCTGGTGCTGGCCATCGGTCCGGGCCTGATTGTCAATGTTCTGCTCAAAGATAATCTGGGCAGGGCCCGGCCGCGTGAGATTATAGAATACGGCGGCTCACATCAGTATACGGAGATCTGGCAGAAAGGCACAACCGGCAGCAATTCCTCATTTCCATCCGGCCACGCCTCCATAGCTTTTTATACTATGGCTCCTTGGTTTATCCTCCGTGATACAAATAAAAAAGCGGCGGCAGCCTTTCTTATTTTCGGGGTCGGCTTCGGTGCAGCCGTCGGCCTGGCTCGCATGCTCCAGGGGGGACACTTTCTCAACGATGTACTCTGGGCCGGTGGAATCGTCTATCTGGTCGGAGGCCTGCTGGCCGTGCTGCTGCCGCCGGTTGCAGAGTCGGTGTAGTACCCTCGGTAGAGAAGAGCGGATCAGGACAGTTCTTCAAGGGTCGGCAGCAGTGCTGCGTAGACCTGCTCAACGGTTATTGCCTGCAGACATTTATTATCGGTGCAGGGCGTCTTTCGATGGTTGGCTGCACTGACACAGGGCGAACAGGCAAGTCCGGCAAATATAGGGGTCGAGTTGCCGAGTGAACCATAGAGTTTTGGTGTTTCAGGGCCAAACAGAACAAAAGTCGACAGTGGGGTAACCGAGGAAAAATGACCGGGTCCGGAATCATTGGTGACCATCAGGGTCGCCATCGAGTACAGAACCGGCAGTTCGACGAGCTTCAGGGCTCCGGCAAAGTTTACACAGCGCTTATTCCCGATTCGATCACACATCCGGGCCGCTTCATCCTGTTCGGATGGTGCTCCGGTAATCAGCACCAGGATATCGGGCCGAAGAGCAAGGATTTTTGTTATCAGTGCTTCAAAACGATCCGGCATCCAGCGTCGCTGCGGCAGCAGTTCACTGGCATTGGGATTGATCAGCACCAGATGAAATTGCTCTTCACGGTAGCCCGGCGCATACTCGCCAATCCGTCTGGTCATGGCAGCAACGGCCTCTTGAGAACAGATAAACGTCGGCAAAATCAGTTCTTCGTCATCAATCCGCTGTTTGGAGTAGGGCACTTCCTCATCCCTTGATATCAGGGAATTAATCAGGGCAATAAAATTTTTTGCAATGTGGATATGCGGGTTGTAGCTCACCCGATGGGTCAACAGTTCGCCCCGGTAGAGTCCTTCGTTGTGAAAACTGTAAAAACCAACCTTGCGGACGGCCCCGGAAAGACCGGTCAGCAGAGCGGTAAATCTGGAAAAGAGCTCAAGATCAACAACCGTGTCTATGTTGTTTTTCCGGGTCCAGATGAAAAACTTTACCGTATCGATAAGCAGGGCAAAAAGGTTGTCTTCCCGCAGAGTGAAAATATTGGCCGGCGAAATGGTCCCGGTCAGCTCAAGGCTTCCCCTGTTTTTATGGAAGATGAGAAAAAACAGTTCGGCCGACAGCTGGTTTCTAGCCTTTTGCAGGGCCGGGTCGACAAGAATGGTTGATCCCATCTCAGAGAGTTCTATAAAGAGAATGCGTTGCAGCGGTTGCTTACGCATAAATCCAAAAAATCGCAACAATCGCTGCAGACCGGTGAGACAAAAGGTCAGTGGAATACCTGCCCATTTGTCAATGGCGCGCATGGCATCAACATCCATGGAACCGCTCCTTACAGGTTGAAAAATAAGATGATGAAAAAAGTAAACAGGACATGTTAAAGGCTGTGTTTCTGGTTGAGATAGACCAGCAGCCCGGGCAGGGATGCGGTCAGAGCTATAATTCCATAAAGGAGGGAAAATGAAACGACTTTTGATTTATCAGCACCAATCAGGAGAAAAAACCCGACCAGGGCTCCTTCCCGGATACCCCAGCCGGCCAGGGAAACAGGGAGAATAATCAGCAGCACGACCGGTGGAACCAGAACAAGATACACCGAGAGCGGATAATCCAGGCCCATGGCCCGCCCGAGTATAAAGAATGCGGCCATGGCAAGAATATGGGTCACGACCGACAGGCCGAGCTGGATGATTGCGGAAAGCGGCGATGAGTAGACCTGATAGTATCGGTGGGAAAGGCGTCCGAGATGACCAAGAAAACGGCCCTTGGAAAAAAAAGGTACTTTACGCAGAAAAAAAAGACCGCCAAGACCGGCAAGCAGGAACAGAAGAATGGACAGGAGTGCGATGGTAATATCTTTGGGAAGAATGGTTCTGTTGTAGAGCAGGGCAACAATATTTAAAAGCAGCAGACCGGCAAGGCCGACGATACGGTCAATGAAAACCCCGTAAAAGGAATCTTCGATTTCGCCGTTTCGAGTACAGTCAAGCACACGCAGGCCGTCACCGCCGATGCTTGTAGGGAGTCCCTGATTGAAAAATGCCCCTTTGAAATAGCTCTTGAGAAAAAAGAGAAAAGGCTGTTTGAATCCAATTGTCCGCATAATCAGAAACCAGCGCCCGGCTGCTACGCTGTTACTGGCGAGTTGCAGGGCCAGGGCCAGTGCAAACATTGCAGGAGAGACAGAGGCCAACTGATCCCACGTTTCAAGCGGATTGACGTTTTTCAATATCAGAAAAAGGAGCAGTCCGGTTATGGCAAGTTTAATAAAATATTTCATGACGGATCCTGACCGTTCTGTTTATCGATGAGTTTTTTACAGAAACGGCATGGGGTAAAGCCCGCATCTTCGGCTACCTGGATATCTTTAAAATCGATGGTGCAGTTTTCACAGTTATAATGTTCGCAGCCGGGTAAATGGTAGACCATAGACAGGCTGTTGGCATGAACCAGCAGGCCGGAACTCTGGGCTGTTTGCTTTGCAGGGACGGCCTTCTTTCGACGACGGGTGATAAGGTTATGGATCAGAGCCTTGAACCGGGAAAAGATCGGTACTATGACGCGATCAAAGGTTTCATTCAGGAACTCCTGCAAAGGTTTGGGCAAAAGCGTTCGTTCCTGTTCGGCCCGGTGAAAGACATAAAGCGTGATGATGAGAAAAAGAATATTCGGCGCCCACATACCGAGTACCAGCGGCAGAGTAAGGTCTTCAACCATGACCCGGGCAACGGTGAACATGAGGTAATACAAGACAAAAAAGCCAAGGCCCATGGGGATGCCGATGCCCTTCTTGCCAGGCCCGGCCTGCAGGCCCAGAGGCATGCCGAGCAGGCTGAGTATAAAGCAGCCCACCGGCAGGACCAGTCGGTGGTTATATTCGGCCAGATACATTATCCGATCTTTAGGGGAGCATTCGGGAGCGTTTGCAGCCGCAAGGAGCTGAGTCTGGGTCATGGAACCCTTGCCGATCTTGGTGACGTCATCCCCGTCAATCCTGGTCGGCGGCTTCAAGGGAATCTGCAGCTGATAGCGTTTAAAACGGATAACCTGATTGTCCAGGCCCTGAATGTTATGCAGCGTTCCGTTATTTAAGACAATAGTAACCATCATCCGGTCAATCTCCGCCAGCATATGGCCTTCCCGTGCCATGGTGATGATCGGTTGCTCACGGTTGCGCATATCCGAGACATAAACACCGTGCCATTTTTTCTTCTCATCTATCCGGTCGACATAAACGACCAGATCTCCAAGGGCCTCGGTAAATTGTTTTTCTTTTAAGCCTTTGTCAATCTTTTCCTTGGCCAATTGAAACATGAGCTGGCGCATGGCAATCTCGCCGGCGGGAATGAGACGAATGGAAAAAAAACCGGTGAGAAGGGAGATAGACATAGAAACAAGGATCACCGGCACCAGAATCTGGCGCAGACTGATTCCGCAGGCCTTGAGGGCGAGCATCTCCCTGTCGTTGGTCAACCGGGTAAAGGCAATAATGACACCGGTCATGCTGGCCATGGGAATGACATAGAGCAGCATGTGTGGGAAAATATAGGAGAACAACCGGATAAAATCGGTTATCCCTATACCGAGGCTGAGGACTACGTCGAGAAGGGGAACGAGACGAACCAGGAAAAACACGCCGTAGAGGATAAGAAAGCTGGCAAAAAACGGGGCCAGCAGCTCCGTGGCAATATAAGAGTAAAGGAGCAGCGGAATATGTATCCTGGACATGGACGTGTTAACTATTAAGGGTGGCCTGTAATAAAATAAAGTCAATCTCACCGGAAAATATGAATAGGTTCAGGATACGCCGGCTCGAAGTTTTCATAATTCGACGGCTCCGTCAACGGTTATTTCCAGCCGATTAAACACCGTCAACGGTTTTCATACGGTGACTGGTGGGGATTATTCACCTATAAAGTTGTTGATATTTACATCTATCCAGTGCTGGTCCCACCACTCTTTCGGGGTAACAAAAATCCCATGGACAAGCATGGAAAAATGGAGATGATCACCACCTGCCATCCCGGTTGTGCCGGAATGACCGATGAGTTCGTCTTTGGCCACTAATGTATCCTTTGTGGTATCTATTCTGCTCAGATGTGCATACAGGCTAAATATTCCCTGGCCGTGATCCAGGATAACGGTGTTGCCGTAAATGCCGAGGTAGTCGGCAAAGATGACCTTACCGCTGTTGGCGGCTTTAATGGCAACCCTTGCCGTGGAGGCGATATCCATGCCGAGATGGGTCTGGTGGTCAATGGCCTTGCCCTTGTAATAATAGGTCCGCTGGTCTGCATAACCAGCCCTGCCTGCCCCCGGCATGCGGATGAATCGATCGTGCCAGAGCTGTTTCTCAACGGGATTGGAGCATATTTTCTTGATTGTGTCGGCATTGCGACGACGAATCTGATTGTTGGTAAAGATATACTTCTCAAGTATGGTTCCAGTCAGTTCCGGGTAGTATTCTTCAAATTCCGGAATTTTTTTCTTGAGGAAACCATCACCGACATTGATTCGATCCTTTTTCTCCGGCACCTTTTTAAAGTTCATGGAGAAAATAGCCTTGCCGATATTGCCGGCCTCATCAACACTGATGACCCGGGTATCTTCCGGTTTGGTACTGTCCCAGGGAAGAGCAATATAGGCTATAAAACGCTTGCCCTCGTCAAGCGGATAGCCCGGGAAAAACAAACTGTCGATCTGAACCCCGTGTTTTACAGCCGGCTCGGAGAGTGTGTAGACGACTATCCCTGAGCCTCCGGGACGAATATATTTCTGGGCGTGTTCAATGGAGACCCGCGGCGGTTTGGTATCGACCGTCACCGGTATTTGCAGGGAGGTTTCGTTCCCCTTCAATGCACCGTTTAAGGAAAAATCCCTGGCCGTTACAATCAAGGTAGCCTTGCCGTCTTTTACCCCGGATTTGGTGACATTGATTTCAACGGTTTCTTTGAGTTCTTCCGGCCCGGCTTTGGAAAACCAGGCCTTGCGTTGAAAAGTGCGGTTGAGCAACTGCTTTCTTTTGCCCTTTTGTTCAATCTCAAGCACCACTGACCGCAGGCCGCTTTTTTTGTCAATGGCGACAATCGGCACCTGCACACTGCTGCCGAGGAAGGAAATGTTTTTCTCAACCCTGACCGTGGGTTTTTCCGTTTCAAAGAGGATAAAGGCACCTACTGCACCGCCGGCAATAAGCAGGGTGATAAGAGTCAGAAGAAAATTGCGTCCGGCATGGGATTTACCATGACGTCTGAGTCGGTTTTTACGAGTCATGTCTATATTCGGAGTGTTGAAATCAGGGTTTGAGTTTTAAGGACTTATGTTTTTTACTAACCACTCACGGGGTTAGTAACTATATGTTTTCACATACCTCAATTCTCTAAGTTTGTGATGGCTTACGTTTTTATTCGTTCCAGATAATCTCATATCGTTTAATGTGCATATCAGGGACCGGGATAATTGTAAACTGTTTATCCGTTTCCAGTTCAAGCCGTTCAATATGCTCGGACTCTTCCCTGAGCAGCATGTCGGCAACCCGGGGATGCACCCGGATGGTTATATTGTCGCCGCCAATGTTTTTAGCGTCCCGGGAGACCTTGCGAAAAATTTCGTAACAGACCGAACGCTGTGATTTGATGATGCCGTCGCCGCCGCAGTAAAAACAGGGTTCGCTCATCATCTGGACCAGATTCTGGCAGGAGCGTTTACGGGTCATCTGGACCAGGCCGAATTCGGAGAGCTTAAGGATGTTCACCCTGCTCTTGTCTGCATGCATTGCTTCCTGGAAGACGGTGTAGAGCTCCTCTCTGTGCTGCTCACTGTCCATGTCGATAAAATCGACAATAATAATGCCGCCTATATTGCGTAACCTGAGCTGATAGGCGATTTCCTTAACCGCCTCCATGTTGGTTTTGAAAATGGTTTCAGCCAGATCATTCTTGCCGACATAACGACCGGTATTTACATCGATAACCGTCAAAGCTTCGGTGGTTTCAATGATAATATATCCACCGGATCGCAACCAGACCTTTTTGTCGATGGCCCGGGTGATATCCACTTCTATGCCGTAGGCTTCAAACAGCGGGGTCTGTTCGTCGTAATAGGTGATTTTTTTTCGGAGTTGAGGAGCAAAGGTCTGGATGAAAGAGAGCAGTTTTTCATGGGTCTCTTTGCAGTCGATGATCAGCTCTTTCACGTCCTCGGTGAACAGGTCTCGAACAGATCTGAGAACCATGTCCAGATCTTTATAGACCAGACTCGGCACCTTGGAACGGGCGGCGGTCGACATTATCTCATCCCAGAGCAGGAGGAGAAATTCCATGTCTGCTTCGAGTTCGGTACTGCAGATATGTTCGGCTACCGTCCGGACTATAAAACCTGTTCCCTGGGGGCGGAGCTGTTCAATGGTATCCCGAAGCCGCTGCCTGACATTTTCATCTGTGATTTTGCGTGAAATGCCGATATGGTCGGTCAACGGCATAAACACCAGATTCCGACAGGGCAGGGTGATATGACAGGTCAGTCGAGCACCCTTTGTGCCGATCGGTTCTTTGGAGATCTGGACCAGGATATCCTGCCCCTCATGAAGGAGTTCTTCTATGGAGGGGTGCGGTTCATGGATGGCCGGGATATCAGGTTCCAGACCATTGATTTGCGGCCGTCCGTTGCAGACCTGATCCTGCACCGCCATATGCTTTTCGATTCCGGCCTGGCTGATATGGACGTCATCCACGTAGAGGAATCCGGTTCGCTCAAGACCGATATCAACAAAGGCTGCCTGCATACCGGGCAGAACACGAACTACACGGCCCTGGTAAATGTTGCCGACCAGCCCTTTCTTTGCCGGCCGCTCCAGATGGAACTCCATCAGGGTGTCCTTTTCCATCAGGGCGATCCTGCTTTCATACGGCGCAGAATTTATAAGTATGGTTGTATTCATGAGCGTAGTATATTCGGTCGAAGAGGTCTCTTAGGGGTTCGTTCAAAAATAACTTCGCATTCTGAGGCGCACTCTGAACATTTAGAAAAGCGATCTTCAATTATGCACTCCTCGACGTAACCCTGCTACGCCTGCGGTTGCATGCAATCAGATCACTTCTCTAAATGTCCACATCACACCTCATCTCTACGTAGTTGTTTTTGAGCGAACCCTTAAGACCAATGGTTTTCTCTTCATTTTTTGACCGATTCCGATTTTTCCATGTGTGTGCAGCAAGGAGTCTAGCAGGCTGGTCTGGTGACCTGACGGGGAGAAAAGTTCTCCTCTGGATCTTATTTGCATTTAACTTCTCTTTATACTACAGAAGAGAATCTTTGGGCATAAGAATCTGCCCTGGGGAAGGGAAGCTTTTTTAATGTATTTTTTACTTGGTTACGGTTCAAAATAGAATGGTTTCAGTCATTATTCCTACATACAACCGGGCAGAATATCTCAAGCGGGCAATGACGTCCGTGCTCGAGCAGACCAGGCCACCGGAGGAACTTATCATCGTCGATGACGGCTCCACGGATTACACTACGGAAATCGTGCAACACGTCGCCGGCCGGGCCGAGTTTCCAGTGCGGTTGCTGCGCCGGGAAAATAGAGGAGCCGCTGCGGCCCGAAATGTCGGCATCAATCATGCAAGCGGTGATATCTTGTGTTTCCTTGATTCCGATGACTGGTGGAACAAAAAAAAGATCGAGCTGCAGCTTAAAGCCATGCTTGCAGCCCCCGACAGCCTTATCTCCCACACCAAAGAGATCTGGTTCAGAAAAGGGCTTCGGGTCAACCAGAAAAAGAAACATGCCCCGGGTAACGGCCATATCTTTGCCGACTGCCTGAAGATGTGCGTGGTCGGCATGTCGACAGTCATGGTAAAAAGAGCGCTTTTTACGCAGTACGGCCTTTTTAACGAGGCCTTGCCCTGTTGCGAAGATTATGATCTCTGGCTCCGGGTAGCCCGTGAACAACCATTTCTGCTGATTGATCACGCTCTGACCCTGAAGGAGGGCGGCAGAGCAGACCAGCTTTCCGTGATATACCGGCTCGGCATGGATCGATATCGGATTCATGCTTTATGTACCCTGCTTGAGAGTGATGTGTTGACGGAAATGCAGTATGGGCAAACGCTGAGCGAACTTGAACGAAAGAGCCGTATTTACGGACAGGGCTGTATAAAACACGGTCATGAGGAAGAGGGTCGTACATTTCTTGTTCTACCCGACAAATACAAACGGATGAGAGACCCGGTTGCACCGGGGAAGGAGGAACCTGCGCAATGAAAACCGGTTACGGTAATCCGGCCCGGTATATCACGGAGCTGCATGTGGAAGAGAGCTGCCTGCAGCTCCCGTATACTCAGGAGGTTATAGCCCGCAGCGGTCTGCCGGTCCATATCCTTCAGGAAAATGTTGATCCGGCTATTCCCGGCAGATATCCCGACAACCTGACCCATGGTAAACATCATCTGGTGCTGACAAAGAACCGGGGCACATTTTTCAAACCCTGTCCGGCAACAAGAGAATACCGTTGTTGTGATTATCAGGTTCTCAATATAGGCATGGGCTGCCCCATGGATTGCGTCTACTGTATTCTGCAGGCCTATCTCAACAATCCCTGGATCTCGTTTTTCGTTAACATTGAGAACTTGTTTGCAGAGCTTGACCAGGCATTTGCCGCATCGGATGGAGAGTTTTTCCGCATAGGAACCGGTGAGTTTACAGACAGCCTGGCCCTGGATTCCCTGACCGGTCTGAGCCGCCGCCTGATAGAATATATGAGCCGGCAAAAGAGTGCTGTTCTGGAGCTTAAAACAAAGAGTAACGTGATCGAAAATCTGAAAGGTCTTGATCATAAGGGCAGAACCGTTGTTGCCTGGTCACTCAACAGTCCGTCCGTCATGGCGGCGGAAGAAATCCGGACCGCCACGCTTGATGAACGGCTTGCAGCGGCTGCACAATGTGCTGACTGGGGATATCAGCTGGCTTTCCATTTTGATCCTATCATCTTTCATGAGGGATGGCGGGACGGATACAGGCAAACCATTACAAAATTATTCTCCCGGGTTCCAGCTGATCAGATCGCCTGGATCAGCCTGGGTGCACTGCGGTATCTGCCTTCATTGAAAAATATTGCCACCAATCGCTTTCCAGGCTCCCGTTTTTTTTATGAGGAATTCATAGATGGACTTGATGGAAAATCCAGATATTTCCGCAGCCGCCGGGTAATGATGTACAAGGTGATCGCCGACGAACTGGCCGGATATGTCGCTCCCCGGACCTGCGTCTATTTCTGCATGGAAAATGATGCCGTCTGGCAGGAGGTCTTCGGGTTTTCTCCCGAGGACAAAGGCGGCCTTCCCTCCATGCTGGACTGCTCGGTTAATCCTTAACAAAACAAATGGTTAACTAAAAATGAAACAGAATGTTGTTTTCTCTCTTTGCCTGTATTAACATGTAAAAATTATATGTAGACTAAGAGCATCAACCATTGTGAAATTCAGACCAACAGAGGCAATATGGTTAACAAGGTAATATTGATCGGAAATTTAGGGGCGGATCCGGAGGTTCGTTTTACCCAGAGTGGTACAGCCGTGGCTACCCTGCGGCTTGCAACCACGGAAAAATGGAAAGGCCAGGACGGTCAGATGCAGGAACAGACCGAATGGCACCGGGTTGTGGCCTGGAACCGGCTGGCGGAGATTTGTCGCGATTATCTTTCCAAGGGGTCAAGGATCTATATTGAAGGTAAGTTGCGAACCAATAAATGGCAGGATCAGAACGGTAACGACCGCTACACCACTGAAATAGTCGCCCGTGAGATGAAAATGCTCTCACCGAGAAATGCCGGAGACGGCTCCAAGGGAGGAGGGTATGACAGTGGTGGTTTTGGAGGAGGGCAGGGGGGATTTAGCGAGCCCCAGGATAACTCATCCGATTTCGGTGGGGATTCAGGTTTTTCCGAACCACCTACAACCGGTAATGATGTACCGTTTTAAAGACGGCATCCGGTACATTCGCAGAATCTAATCTGTGAAAAAAGCGACCCGCTTGGGTCGCTTTTTTTGTTTTTTAAATCAGGGATAAGCCTTGGTCAAGGCGTTGAATAGTATTTTAAAGCCTGAATCTGTGATGAAAAACAGGTAAGGGAAATTGATATCCACCTAATCGTGGTTGCGGATTTTGCTTGCAGGTAAAAAATGCGGATAGACAAACCATGATTTGAACTTATAGTAATATCTGTCGGAAACTA
>CAZPXI010000033.1:0-15423 GCA_964590715.1 uncultured Desulfobulbus sp. | reverse complement strand
TGGCTGGACCAGGTAAGCGGAGCAACGCGCAGACTCCGGGTTTTCAGATCACAGCCACAACCCAACTATGAAAATAGCCTGAGAAGACAGCCTTTATGGGCTATTTTCGGATAAAAGAGGAACTATAACGGCATTCACCGTTCCAGACAACACTAAAAACAGCCTTTCCGTCCGGTTGGCAGGGGAAAATTCATTTTGCGGCCTTGCATATTTAACGACTCCGGACTATAGAGCGCTGTTTTACTTCCTGTAAATATGATCAAAAAACAGGTATCTTTCTTAACAATGAGGAAAACAGCATGACCGAAGTCAGGGTTCGATTCCCCCCCAGTCCAACCGGCTACCTCCATATCGGAGGTGCCCGTACCGCCCTTCTTAACTGGCTCTGGGCCAGGAAAAATAACGGCAAACTGATCCTCCGCATAGAGGATACAGACGCAGAACGTTCCACCAAGGAATCCATTGAAGGCATTATCGACGGATTGAGCTGGCTTGGGCTTGACTGGGATGAAGGGCCCTACTTCCAGACTGAATTTTCAGATGACCATATACAGGCGGCCGAACAACTGCTCGCCTCTGGCCATGCCTACAAATGTTTCTGCAGTAAGGAAGACCTGGATACAAAACGTGAAGCCGCCATGGCCGCCAAAAAGGTAGTCGGCTATGACGGAACCTGCCGCAACCTGACCCCTGAAGAGGTTCAAGAGAAGGAGGCCGCCGGTCTTGCCGGCGTCATCCGGTTCAAGGTGCCGCAGCAGGATGGATCGATCAGCTACGACGACAAGGTGCTCGGGACCATAGAACGCGCCTATTCCGATATTGAGGATTTTGTTATTGTCCGTTCAAACGGCAAACCGCTCTACCTGCTTTGCAATGTCGTTGATGATATTCGCGACCGAATAAGCCATATCATCCGCGGCCAGGATCATATGTCGAACACAACCCGTCAGGTTCTATTATATCATGCCCTTGGCGCCCAGGTTCCGACATTTGCCCACATGCCCCTGACCCTGGATCTGCAAAAGAAAAAAATCTCCAAACGCAGTCATGGCGAAATCGTCTCGGTGCAATTTTACCGGGAAAAAGGTTTTCTGCCCTGGGCCCTGTGTAATTTTCTGGTTTTACTCGGCTGGAATCCCGGCACCGACCAGGAGGTTTTCAGTCGTGATGAGCTGATCGAGACCTTTTCCCTGGAACGGATATCCAAGGTCAACTCTGTCTTTAATTACCAGAAGGGCAACGCCAAGTTCTTTACCGATCCCAAGTTGATCGCCATGAATGAGCATTATCTGCGCTCCATGGAGATCGGCGAACTCGGTCAACTGGTTAAAAAAGAACTGGTTGAGGAAGGGCTTTGGATCGATGCTTACGATGGAGAACAGCAACAATGGTATCTTGACACGCTTGATCTGATTCGTGACCGGTTTCACACCCTGAAAGACTTTGCATCCGCCGGCAGGGCCTACTTTGCCGACGACTATGTAATTGAGGCCAAACCACTCAAGAAAAATATTCTTAAACACCCGGATCTTAAAATCTGGTTACCCATGCTGGCTGAACTCTTCAGCAAACTTGATGACTTCAGCAAGGAAGAAACTGAACGGGTAAGCCGTGAACTTGCTGCTGAACTCGACATCAAACCCGGTATCCTCATTAACGGCATGCGAACCGTGCTCACCGGGCAGCTGGCCGGCCCAGGCATGTTTGATATCCTGATGGCCCTGGGCAGAGAACGAGTTATTGCCCGACTTAAAAATATCGACCATCTCTACGACGGGCAGAACTAAGGCGGGCAAGCCCCCGCAGGTTTTGTGTGGCTGTAGGCTATTAGCAAGGGATTAAGAAAAGAGCACCCTAATAGCCTTCAGCCTAAGCAACCTATTGCTTTGACCGATACAAAACGCTTTAATTCTCTCGGAGCCTATGCTAGCTGTTTTTTATGATGGAACTTCTGAAGTAACACAAACTTTTTAAAGTGAAACTTAAAGCCATGAAAACGACCCCGGACAGACCCCTGGATTTCATTCGTCAAATCATTGCCGAAGATTTAAAAAGTGGGAAACACAAGCAGGTCATCACCCGTTTTCCACCGGAACCAAATGGTTTTCTTCACATCGGTCATGCAAAGTCGATCTGTCTGAACTTCGGCATTGCCCTGGAAAACAACTCGGTCTGTCATCTGCGTTTTGATGACACCAACCCGGGCAAGGAGTCGACGGAATATGTGGACTCGATCCAGGAGGATGTGCGCTGGCTTGGGTTCAACTGGGGCGAACATCTTTATTATTCATCAGATTACTTTGACAAGCTGTACGATTTTGCCGTCCAACTCATTGAACTGGGAAAGGCCTATGTCTGTCATCTCAGCGGTGAGGAGATGCGGAAATACCGAGGCACTCTGACCGAAGCCGGTAAAGAGAGCCCGTACCGAAACCGAAGTATTGAAGAGAATCTGGCCCTGTTTACACAGATGAAAAACGGCGAGCTTGAAGAAGGAACCTGCGCCCTGCGTGCCAAGATCGACATGGCTTCACCCAACATCATCATGCGTGACCCGGTCCTGTACCGGATCATGAAGACGGCTCATCACCGGACCGGCGATACGTGGTGCATTTATCCCATGTACGATTTCACCCACTGTCTGTCCGACATGCTGGAAGAGATTACTCATTCACTCTGCACCCTTGAATTTGAAAACAACCGCGCCCTGTACGACTGGGTACTCGATACCCTGGACACGCCCTGCCATCCGCGGCAGATTGAATTTGCCCGGCTGAACATAAACTTCACCGTGATGAGCAAGAGGAAACTTTTGCAGCTGGTCGATGAAAACTATGTCAACGGCTGGGATGATCCCCGGATGCTGACCATCTCCGGACTCAGGCGCCGTGGATACACTCCGGCCTCAATTCGTAACTTCTGTGACGGTATTGGAATTGGTAAACGCGGTTCCTGGATCGACATGGGAGTGCTGGAAAATGCGGTTCGTGATGACCTCAATGTTCTGGCACCGCGAGTTCTTGGTGTTCTCAGACCATTGAAAGTCATTATCACCAATTATCCCGAAGAACAGGTTGAGGAACTTGAGGCCCAAAATCACCCCCAGAATCCTGAAATGGGTTCTCGCATGATCCCCTTTTGCCGGGAAATTTATGTGGAGCAAACGGATTTTATGGAGGATGCGCCGAGAAAGTTTTTCCGCCTCAGCGTTGGTCGGGAAGTACGGCTGCGGTATGCCTATCTTATTACCTGCCGGGAAGTTATCAAAGATGAGAACGGCAAGGTCATAGAGCTTCGCTGCACCTACGACCCTGAAACTCGCGGCGGATCGGCCCCAGACGGACGTAAGGTCAAGGGAACCATCCACTGGGTCTCCGCCCGCCATGCCCTGCAGGCGGAAGTGCGACTGTATGACCGTTTATTTTCCGTAGAGAATCCGGATATGGATAAAGAAAAAGACTTTAAAGAATTTGTCAATCCCGACTCTCTGCAGATACTTGAAAACAGCATGCTGGAACCTTCGCTTAAGGAGGCGACCACAGCGGACAGGTTTCAGTTTGAACGGCAGGGCTACTTCTGCCTCGACAACAGGGACAGCACACCGGATGCACCGGTGTTCAACCGTATCGTGACCCTGCGTGACTCCTGGGCGAAGCTGACAAAGAAAAAATAATATTTTTTGCAATGCCTGATCAGCCCACCGAGGCAACGGCAAGATGCACGGTTATCGCCAGCAAAAAGAGTAAGACGACACAGGCCAGAAAAATCCACACGCAACATACAAAGGAAAGGTTTGCCAGAAGACGAAAAACCCAGCCAATTCCTTTAATGCACAGCACAAAACAGGCCAGAGGCAGGGCAATACATAAAACAAATCCCTGACAACAGGTTCCGGCCAAGTCCTGTAAAGGTGTTTTTCTGTCGACTACTCTTGTGTAATTATGACAAAAAATCTCTTGCTGCATGATTCCCCATTCCAGTTACAAAGAGGTCGCATCGACCAAAGCCAATTTTCCGACACGGAATGCGCACATATCAATGCCTTGCAAATTGTATTCCATGCAAATGGGATTAAAAAACCTGTCCTGGAAACAAAACCTATCGGGAGTCGGTGCGGCAGGAAGGAAGATACAGGAATCAGCTGTTCCGTAAAAGGATCAACTGGGCCAGGAGCGCGACTACAGCTGTATCGACATGCAGGATTCGTTGGCCCATGGTAAACATATTGAACCCTTGGCTAAGAAAGCACTGACATTCATATTCGCTCCAGCCGCCTTCCGGACCGACCGCCAGAATTTTTTTATTTTTTTGTTTTTTGTGTTCAGATCCCTGGTCGAGTACCTCGGCCAGGGTACGATCGATTCCCGGATGGGCCAGCAGGCCGGTGCCGTCTAGTGTCGGCACCACATCTTCGACAAAAGGTTTGAACCTTTGATACACCTGGACCTCGGGCAGCCTTGTATCCATTGCCTGCTCCAACCCTTCAACCAGCAGTTTTTTAATTTTTTCCGGCTGCAGGACCGGGGAATGAAAAAAGGATTTTTCCACCTTTCTTGAACGTATCAGATGAATTTTAGAGACACCGAGAACCGTTGCCTGTTTTAAAATACGCTGGAGCATAATCGGTCTCGGCAGGGCCAGGATCAACTCGACCGACGGCATGGGCGGCGGCTTGTCCCGGAGATCGACGCGCAGGGTTACCGAATTCCCGTCTGCCTGCTCAAGAACAGCTGAACCGACCAGACCGTTTATCTCTCCCACGCGCAGGGTGTCACCGGGCCGAAGCCCCAGAATATTAAGAATGTGTTCAGCCCGGCGGCCCGACACAACAAGGGTATCGCCCAGGCGTTCGCTCTTATCAAAAAGCATCAGGTTCATGATGTTAACTTTTCTTTCCTTTTGTTGTATGCTCGTTCCATATGAGAGAAATCAAAGTCTGATGACTATCGAGGATTTTTTCTATGTCTGGACCTGGACAAGCTCCTCATCAGATCTCTGAAAAATAAAAAATACAAAAATACAAAAAATACATTAACGGCCCGCTGCCTGTGTTGCAACTCTATACCTTCATTTCAACAATTCTGTTTTTCCTTTTTCTGCCGCTTATCCTGGTGGTAAGTCTGCTCAAAAAAAAATATCGGGGACGGACCCTGCAGCGACTTGGCCTGACCCTGCACAGACAACTACCGAAAACCGGCGGCGGCACTGTTCCGGTGATCTGGATCCATGCCCTTTCCGTCGGCGAGGTCACCTCCGCCCTTCCCCTGATCACCGGCCTGCGACAACGCTATCCGGACGCTCTGTTATATTTTTCAACCACCACCAGCACCGGCCGGGAAACGGCACGTCAGCTGAGTAAGGGAATAGTTGACGCAGTTTTTTTCAGCCCATTTGATGTTTTTTTTAGTCTGCAGCACTTTTTAACCCTTCTCAAGCCCTCACTGTTTATCCTGGTGGAAACAGACCTCTGGCCCGGTTGGCTCTACTGTCTGAAAAAAAGACGGATCCCGGCTCTTTTGGTCAACGGCAGGTTTTCCAAAAAATCGCTGGCCACCTACCGGCGTTTCAGCGTTCTCTTCCGGCCCATGTTTGCCTGCTTTTCTCTCATTTCCATGCAGACCCGCCAGGATGCTAAAACATTGCAGGCTTTCGGCATTCCGGGAGACAAAATAACCACGCTCGGAAATTTAAAATTCGATGCCGCTTTGAGCGACAGCACCCCGGCCGGGAAAAAAATAAGCCGCTTAGACCTGCATCTGCCGCAGGACTGCCCCCTGCTTATCTGCGGATCAACCCACAGGGGCGAAGAAAAAATACTGCTTGCCGCCTTTCAAAAAATCAAAAAAAGAATTCCTGACTTCCTCATGCTTATTGCTCCACGCGATATCAACCGCGCCGGCGAGATTGAAATGCTGGCCAGAGAGTATAATCTGGACACTGCCCGTCGCTCATGGGGTTCCCAAAAAACTGCAGATATTCTTATCCTCGATACCCTTGGCGAGCTGGCCTCCTGTTACCAGCTGGCCGATATTGCCCTGATCGGCGGATCTCTGGTTTCTGCAGGCGGCCATAACCCCCTGGAAGCAGCAACCTGCGGACGCCCGGTTTTGTTTGGCCCCTTTATGGATGATTTTACCGAGATCAGCCAAGATCTTATTGCAGCAGGCGGAGGGCAGGTTGTCGGTACCAGTGATGAACTTGTTGAACAAATCCTGAGCCTGCTCAATTCTCCTCAACGAGCAACAGCAATGGGCGCAGCCGCAAAAAAAATCGTCCAAAAAAACCAAGGCGTTGTTCAGCGCCATCTTGATGTTATCGAACAGTTGCTGAATGCTCCTGTTTCATCAGGCAATGGCTGACCTCTTCACCCGGCTCTCCCGCAACATTCTCCTTTCAATTACCGGCTGCTTCATTCTTGGAGCGGTCTGCGTCGGTCAACTCCCTCAAACTTCACCAGCATTGATTTTCATCGCTGCCGGATTCTTGTGTTTCGCATATTTTTTTCTGCTGAAAAAACTCGGGTCAGGCCTGTCTTTCCTTATGATCTTTTTTCTGGTTGTCGGCTTTGTTCATACCGGAATCGCCCTGCAGCCACCAAAAGACCCTGCCCGCATATACAATCGTATCGCGAAAAAAAACCTTGTTACCCTGGTCGGAACCGTCACAAGTATGGTTGCAGGTGTTGAAGATAAAACACGTTTTGAGCTGGAGCTGGATACGATTATTTACAGGACAGGGCCCTCGGCAGGAGAACAACTTCCAACCACCGGCAAAATCAGACTCTCCATGCGAGGACAACCACCCTCTTTCCTGACTCCCGGCCGGAGAATACTTGCAGTGGCCACAGTGGACAGGATCAGAAACTATCAGACCCCTGGTATTTTTAATTACACCCTCTACATGCATAGCCGGGGAATATACAGCTCCGGCTGGATCCGTTCTTCAAAGTTTATTGAACCGCTTACGGAACAAAAACATTCAATTTCAACAACAATTCGAATTCTACCTGAAAAAATTCGTCAGCAGATCAGCCGGTTTATACAAGAGAGATGTGACCCGGCTGTCAGCGGTCTGTACCAGGCGCTTCTTATCGGTGACCGAAGCGGCCTCAGCCCCGAAATAAAGGAACAGTTTGCCCGGACCGGCTGCATGCACCTGCTGGCTATATCAGGTTTACATGTCGGCCTGCTGGCACTTCTGGTTTACGGCCTGCTCAGCGGAATCATGAAACGATCGCAATGGCTGCTTCTCCATACCCACGTACCTACGCTTGCCCTTGCCCTCACCTTCCCCATCCTGTTTTTTTATGCCTTCATTGCCGGGATGAACACCCCTGTGTTCAGATCACTGATCATGGCAGCCGTCTTTCTCGGCGCAATTCTTGTTCGCAGGCAGCACTCCATTCTTAACCTGATTGCAGCAGCGGCCCTGCTTATCCTGGTTCTCCACCCCCTGTCCCTGTTTACCGCCTCCTTTCAACTCTCCTTTGCAGCCATCCTTGCCATTACCCTGATATATCCAAGGATCATTACGCTCTTTGTTCAAGAGAAAGCAGACCGGAATCAAACCAGTATAATTTCAAACATCATCCGCTGGCCGATAACGGCCCTGATGCTTTCCCTGGCCGCAACCATTGGTATTCTGCCCTTTCTCCTCTATCATTTCAACAGATTCTCACCGATCGGCCCGCTCATGAATCTGCTGATCGAACCGCTCCTCTGTTTTATCGCCCTGCCCCTTGGCCTGGCGGCGATCCCGTTGATAGTCCTTGCACCGAACCTGGCCGGAGCCTTACTGCAGCTCGGCGGTGTTGCTCTCCACCTGGCCGACGGCCTTACCCAATGGGCCGGTCGGCTCCCCTTTGCATCAATCTGGACGATTACACCTTCGATACCCGAATGTATCCTGTATTTTTCGTTGCTCCTCTTTGTCTGTACATCAGGTCACAGGCGCAAGTTTATCCTGTTTTCTCTCGGCGTTACCCTGCTTTTTCTCCACTTTGCCACCGACTTCACTTTTTTCGGCACCCGATCTGCAGAGATATCATACCTTGACGTTGGCCAGGGAACATCCACCTTGATAGAAAACCCGGATGGGACAAATATTCTCATTGATGGCGGCGGGCACAGCTCGAAACGATTTAATGTAGGGAAAAATATCATCGCCCCTTTTCTCCGACACAAACGAATCCGACATATCGACCAGATAATAATCACCCATCCGGACAGCGACCATTTCAACGGCCTTGGCTTTATTGTGCAACAATTTCATCCGGGAATCGTCTATATTAATGGACAGGCTGGAGAAACCGACGGTTACAGAAACCTGCTTGATCTAATTACCTTAAAAAAAATACCGCTACAGCAGGCCCAAAAAAATAAAATACTCCATGAAGATCCACTATGCAGCCTGGTCTGTGTCGGCATGCCCGGACTACCGGTGGAAAACTTCTCTGAAAACAACAGCAGTCTGGTTCTACGACTGCAATGCGGCAAAAAATACTTCCTCTTTCCCGGGGACATTGAAGAGAGGGCTGAAGCTCTTCTTATTCAACAAAACGTTCACCTGCAGGCGGATGTACTGCTTGCTCCTCACCACGGCAGCAAAACGTCCAGCAGCAGAGCATTTATCCAGACTGTTAAGCCAAAGCTTATCATTGTTTCCGCCGGTCGATCAAAAAAAGGTATTTTCCCGACACTTAGGCATCAGCAATGGTGGCGGCGACAGGGTATTGATATGTTAATCACAGGTATTGACGGCACGATAACCTGCCGGACTGACGGTAAAACGATCCAAACAACCGACTGAGGACAGAGTTTAGTTACGGGACAAACAACGGAAAAAATGGAAGTTGTCGGGAAAATTTGCCAGGAAGACTTCTTTTATGATAGGGTATCAGGAAGATAAAGTGTTTTTCCCTGTTTTTGTGACGTAAAAAAAACCATATACCCAATGCCCGTAATTTTTGGAAAAAAATGCCCTCGTTGCAAAACGTCGGACTGCCGGCCCCTGCACAACAATGCATGGCCCGGACAATTGCCGGGTGTACAACAATTTACCTGTTCAAAATGCAAACAAGACTTCTTTTACATCCCGCCCTGTTCCATCCTTATTGACAAACGCATCAGTGAACGGGTAGCGCCGCCCAACACGCTGCTAGTGAGAATCCAAGGGGAACGACAGCAGTTTGCCAAGATCGAAGACATCAGTATGGAAGGCATCGGCTTCAGTTATGATCTCGATCTGCAAAAATTTGCCCACGAAAACTTTAACATTGACCTCTACAACTGCAAACAGGGAACCTTCCTGAAGAACCTGCCGGTGCAGGTGGTCTCCTATCGGGTGAGTGTGCAGAAGATCGCCGGCAAACAAACCACCATTCTCCGAAATGGTGCCCGCTTTGGACGGTTGAACCGTACCCAGAAAAAGATACTCAAAGACTTTGTCGAAGGGTTCAACAGCCGGGGAACCGGTTCACGCAACAAATAAATTTCCGACCCATTCTACCAATCTGAATTTCAGGCTTCTCACCGGTGTCCAATAAATGATGAAATGACGAAACATTCCGCTGTAATTGTTTGTGCTGTTCCGTCCGGGGATTGGCACACATAAAAATAACTATGTAACCCGAGCCCTGGACAAAATGGCACTGAAAAGGACAAACAGGAACCTCAGACTCCGAAATGCATGGGGTATCGATGATGGGGACACTATACTTCGGTAAAATCAACCGGAGGTTTTTTCAGGAATTTAACAAATTTCTGTTTCTCTATGCAGTTTGTATACGCGTCTTCCGCACTTATTTTCTTTTTTTCCAGAAGTGCCATAATGGCATCATCAATGGTCTGCATGCCGTATTTCTTTCCGGTCTGCATAACAGAGGGGATCTGATAGGTTTTGGCCTCCCGAATGAGGTTTCGTACGGCAGGGGTACAGATCAGAACCTCAAGCGCTGCAACCCGTCCCTTGACATCAATTCGCTTGAACAGGGTTTGGGAAACCACGGCTTTCAGAGCATCGGCCAGGGTGGAACGTACCTGCCCCTGCTGGTTGGCCGGAAAAATCTCAATAATACGATCAACCGTTTTCATGGCATTCATGGTATGCAGGGTTCCAAAGACCAGATGCCCGGTCATGGACGCTTCCATGGCAAGGGAAATCGTCTCCAGATCACGCAGCTCACCAACCAGAATTATATCCGGATCCTCACGCAGGGCACCACGCAGGGCAGCAGTAAAACTCTTGGTATGGGTGCCGACTTCGCGGTGGTTAATAACACACTGCTGGCTCTTGTGGACAAATTCTATTGGATCTTCAATGGTCAGAATATGGTCTTTTCGAGTCTTATTGGCCTCATCGACAATGGCGGCAAGAGATGTTGATTTACCAGACCCCGTTGGACCGGTTACCAGCACAAGGCCCTTGGGCAGGCTGGCAAGTTTGGCGATAACCTTGGGCAGACCGAGTTGTTCACAAGTCAGGATGTCACTGGGAATCTCACGAAAGACTGCAGCTATGCCGTATTTCTGCTGGAAAAAATTGCAACGATACCGGGCAAGACCGGGAATCTCGTACCCAAAGTCCATGTCCCCGGTCTCTTCAAAAACTTTAATTTTATCCTCAGGGCAGATTTCATACAGCATACTCTTTAAGGCTTCGTTATTTAGAGTCTTAAACTTGACCCGCTCCATGTCGCCCCGGATACGTAAAACCGGCTGCTGCCCGGACATCATGTGGAGATCCGATGCACCTTCATCATTCATCAACTTAAAAAAAGCGTCAATCTGTGCCATAACTCAACTCCATGCAATAAATCTATGGACAATTACCATCACTCCAGCGTGCCTGTCCTTAAACGGTCTTTTACCCACTCTCGGCATTGTGCGGAAAATTTTATCCTCGTTTGTGGACAGCCACTAGAAAACAACAGTTTTTCGAATATGCTGTACAACTTCTTCAACTTCATCAAAGACCTCAAAAAGAAACAAATCTTCTTCAGCTATTTTAGCACTGCCCAGGAGCTGCTCTTTAATCCAGTCGACCAGACCATGCCAGAAGGAAGATCCAACCAGGATAATCGGAAAGGGTTTAATTTTCCTGGTCTGGATCAGAGTCAGGGATTCAAACAACTCATCAAGTGACCCCAGCCCGCCGGGCATGCAGACAAACGCCATGGAATACTTCATAAACATGACCTTACGAACAAAAAAATACCTGAAATCAAGAGGAAGATTCACATATTTATTTCCCTCCTGCTCATGGGGCAGATCGATATTCAGGCCGATGGACAGCCCTTCTCCGTCAATTGCCCCACGGTTTGCCGCCTCCATAATCCCGGGCCCGCCACCGGTGACAACCCCGTAACCGTATTCGGCAAGCCTGCGGGCAATCTCTCTAGCCTTGACATAATCCGGGTCATCCTCAGCTGTCCTGGCTGATCCGTAAATCGTTACCGAGGGCTGTTTGATTTCAGAAAGGGTGTCAAAGCCCTCGACAAATTCAGCCAAGATGCGAAACATTCGCCAGGAATCGCCGGTGCTCATGCTGTTCAAACAATACTGCGTTTCCCGGTTGAGGGAAAAACGACGGTGATTACTCATTGATTTACCTGTTTCCTTGTTGCATTCAATTCCTCTAAATCTACAATTGCCTTTTCCGCCGATTTTCTCTCTGTACTCAGGCTGTTTTTTGCTCGAAGAACACGGTGAAACACCTTGGTGGCCTGTCCAGGCTTACCTGATGCTGAAAGAATCTTTCCAAGTAACAGCATAGCCTGAACATGTCCACGTTTAAGCTGCAGACACCGGCGGACACCGTCAAGGGCCTCCTTTATCTTGCCCATATGCAGAAAGGCCCTGGAAAGACGATACCAGCAATCCGCAGAGCTATCATCAATGGAGAGCGCTTTCTCCAGCAAGAGAAGACCTGCATCCTCCCCTTCCCCCTGCTCAACATAGAGCAGGCCGAGCATGCTCATACTGATCAAATCATGGGGATACAGCTGCAGGGCCAGCTGAAGAGACTTCATGGCATCAGTGGTGTGCCCGGTTGCAGTATAAACCTCGCCCAACAGACGGTAGAGTAGAAAATCTTTTTCCCCTTCTTTAGCCTGCTTCCAGAGCATAAGAATCGGCAAAGCTTTGTCGTAACGACCTGTCCGGCAATACAACCGGCTGAGCTGCTGATAGATGTCGGTGCCGGAAATGCCGGAATGGTATTGCACGGTAAAGGCCTTTTCAAAATGCTCAAGTGCCGGGACGTCATGACCAAGCATCTGATAGGCATACCCCAGATTGACCAGGGCCATATAATTGTCCGAGTCCTTTTCCAGCACCTCGGTGAAAGACGCTATCGCAGCACGATTCCGATTCATCTCGATCAAGGCAACCCCCAGGCTGTTGAGCAGGTTGCTTTCACCGGGATTAAGCCTGAGCCCCTGGGAGTATTCAATGACCGCCTGCCGGAAATCCCCTTCATCGAAATACCAGTCTCCGCTGACATTCAGGCTGAGAAAGTCAAAATGAACAACACTGCCGGGCCCGTAAAAATTCGCATGCATGAGCGCTTTACGACAATTTGTCACCATGGCGGTCTTGGAGTATCGGAGACAGGGAAAAGAGCAGGCACCGACGGAAACCGATTCCTTTTCCTGTTTCGTGAGCATTTTGGCAAGATTTTTTACCCTACTTTCCGTGATCGCGGCCGTCGCGTCGGCAATAAAGAGGAAAACCTGGTCCCTGGAGGGGGCAAAGAGGTGTTCCTGCTCAGACAACAGAGGAGCAAGAAGGGATTCAACGGATTTAGAGGCTTTCTGTTCTTCGTCACGTTGAAAAAGTGCCAAACCGAACTGATCAACACCGCGCCACAGCTTCTTCAAGATTTTCATGCCGTCGGCATCCGGCAAGGAAAAAGGCTGTTTTCCTATGTTATTGAGCACATCGGTATCACAGAGACCAAACGGCCCCCTGCGCTCGGCAACGGCTAGAGCCCGCTGGATATCACGATACACATGCCCATCACCTCTTTGAAAACCGGTAAAGGCAACATGAACCCTCTGCAGACCTTCTCGCTTCAAACGTCGTTGCAGATTATGGGCCAAGGCCAGCCTCTGGGAGCGATCACTACCGGCTATCAGGACAGCAAACACACCCTGGCCTAGAAAAAACAGGACTCCCGGGCAGATTGCAGAAAAAAAACCGGCAAGATATTGGATTTTTCGAAAGCTGCCGACAGTGGAGCGACGGATAAAAAATGAGCTGACAAGATACAGAGAATAGCCGGCCTGTTCACGGGAAGAAGACTGTAAAAAATATTCCAATGCTCTGCTGTTATGGAGACCGGTTTCAGGATCGAGATAGATCTGCCGGATAAGCTGCATATGGTGGTGGAGCATTTTTTGAAAATCAAGCAGCCAGCTGGAAGAAAATTTCTGCAGCATGGCCGGATCCGCGTCGCCGATGGTAAAGACAGCAACCTGCCCGGCCTCAAGTTCCAGTGGAATACAGAGCATGCCCGGACAATACTGCGGATCGGATTCTGCGGTAATTCCGGCAAGAATTTGCTGCAGTCCCTCAGGAATTTCAGGGGCGGCAAGCGGCGTCGAGGAAACGGATATAAGATATAAACGAACAGTTACAGGAAAAGGGAACAGGCGCGCAACTTCTCCTTCAAAAAAAGAACCCAGAAGTATACAGTCATCAGGAGTAACATTTCCTGACTGCTCTGATTGCATAAGCCAGGTCATTTTGAAAATATCTGCAGCAACGACTTATGAATCAAAGCCAATTCATCATCCAGCACTGTCCGTAGATCCAAAAGCAAACGACCATCTTCAATACGTCCGATCACGGCAACGTCCAGCCTCCGCAAAGCCCGTTCCAGTGCACTGACGCTTAATCGCAAAGGCTCAAGGGCAATAGACCTGCTCGGCACATTCTGCTCGGGCATTGCCCCTCCGCCGACTCTGGAGGTGGAGTCGACAATAGAGAATCCGCACTGCTCCTTCATGTCCCTGCGCAGACGGCGCAAAAGTCGCCGGGCTCGTTTATCGACGACATCCACCGGTGCAGCGATCATTGCCAGGGTCGGGATGGTTTCCAGGGCAACCTGCTCATCACGATACAACCGTAGAATGGATTCAAGGCCGGACAAGGTGAATTTATCGATCCGCAGGGCACGATTTAACGGATTTTTTTTGATTGTATCGATAATCTCTTTTCGGCCGACAATAATACCGGCCTGAGGCCCACCCAGTAGTTTATCACCGCTGAAAGTCACCACATCCACACCGGAAGAAACGACCTCCTGGACCGTTGGTTCCTTCATAAGACCAAACCGGCTGAGATCAACCAGACAACCGGAACCGAGATCCTCAACCACCGGGATGTCACGCTGTCTGCCCAGGGTTACAAGCTCCTGGTTACCGACCTCTTTGGTGAAACCGATGATTCGGTAATTACTGCAATGCACTTTTAAAAACAGGCCGGTGTTTTCGCTGATCGCATTCTCGTAATCACGGAGATGGGTACGATTGGTGGCTCCGACCTCTATCAGGTCGGCCCCGCTGCGACTCATGATATCCGGGATCCGAAAGGAACCACCGATTTCAACCAGCTGCCCCCTTGAGACAACAACTTCCTTGCCTTTGGCTAAGGTTTCAAGGACAATAAGAACCGCCGCGGCATTATTATTGACAACCAGTGCGGCCTCGGCACCGGTTAACTCGCAGAGCAACTCTTCGACCAGACTGTAGCGACTACCACGTTCACCGGTTTCCAGATCAAACTCTAAATTGGAATAACGTGCTCCGGCATCGTAGAGCGCGTCCATTGTCTGCCTCGGCAGAATAGAGCGGCCCAGATTAGTGTGAATTATAACGCCGGTACAGTTGATCACACGCCTGAAGCGAACTCTCTGCTTATGAAGGATAAAATCAATCATCCTGGAAACAAACTGTTCCCGCTCCATATCATCAGGGGAAAATTCAGCCCCTCGCAGGATATCCTGACGAACTTGGTCGATATAGAGACGGGTCAGCCGGGTGAGGCTTTTATGAGAAACCTCGGCCAATACCTCTTCCTGTTGCAGGCTGCGAATACAGTCGTCAACCTTTGGCAGAAGGCGGAGTAGAGTGTTGTTAACGGATCGTTGAGGACGATCGTCAGTGGTGTTCATGTTCATAAAGACTCACTATATATATAAGGGAAATTCTTTATTTCATATTATGACATCCTGAAAGCCCAATCAATCAGAAAAGAAAAAATCTTTAAAATCAAACTGGTTAATCGAAATTAACAAAAAATGAAAACATGAGGAAGAAACTCATTGACTTCGGAATTAGTATAGGGTATTTTCTCCCCTCGTTGCTCGAGAGACATCAACGGCGGCTGAAAAAAAACGTTCGGCCGGGTCAATTAAACATTG